>JAQWIX010000113.1 GCA_029248675.1 Pseudomonadales bacterium
CACCTCCACACTGGCCGATCCGTCGGTGGTCGACGATTTAATTACAAACCGTGTAACGCCTGAAAGTTAGGCATAAAAAAGCCGGCTGACGCCGGCTTTTTTAGATCGAACACATCGGCACCGAGTTCTCTCCGGTGCCCCTGTATCTTCAACTCTGCCGAAATTAACCGGCTTCGTTTTGATCGCGGTAGTTTTCCAGCTCTTTGATGGAAAGCTTGATGCGGCCACGCTGGTCCACATCCAATACAACAACCTCGACCTCTTGGCCTTCGTTGATGTAGTCCGATACATTTTCAACACGCTCTTCAGCGATTTGAGAAATGTGTAGCAAGCCATCTTTACCGGGCAGGATGGTGACGAAGGCACCAAAGTCCACGACTCGAGCGACGCTACCTTTGTAGATGCGACCGACTTCTGCTTCCGCAGTGATCTCTTGGATACGCGCTACGGCGGCATCTTTCGCAGAAGCATCTTCAGCGTAAATGCGCACACTGCCATCGTCGTTAATGTCCACTTCAGCACCGGTTTCCTCAACGATGGAGCGAATCGTCGCTCCGCCTTTGCCGATGATGTCCCGGATCTTATCCGGATGAACATTTAGGGTAACCATGGCCGGCGCATTGGCAGACAGCTCTTCACGTGAGGCGCTGATGACCTTGTTCATTTCACCGAGGATGTGGATTCGCGCTTCGTTCGCCTGAGCTAGCGCTGCTTCCATAATTTCTTCGGTAATACCCTCGATCTTGATGTCCATTTGTAGCGCGGTGATACCGTTGTCGGTGCCGGCTACTTTAAAGTCCATATCGCCCAAGTGGTCTTCATCACCCAAAATGTCGGTCAGTACCGCATAGCGATTACCTTCCTTCACGAGGCCCATGGCCACGCCAGCCACAGGTGCCTTAACCGGCACACCGGCATCCATCAATGCTAGGGAAGTACCACAGACACTGGCCATGGAGCTGGAACCGTTAGATTCCGTAATTTCTGAAACCACTCGAATGGTGTAGGGAAAATCCTCAGAGTTGGGCAATGCCGCGGATACGCCGCGACGGGCCAGCTTACCGTGACCGATTTCCCGACGCTTAGGCCCACTCATGAAGCCAGCTTCACCGACACTGTAGGGAGGGAAGTTGTAGTGCAACATGAAGGTATCTTTGTACGACCCTTCAAGGGCATCGATCAACGCTGCGTCCCGAAGCGTACCCAAGGTAGCCACGACCAGTGCCTGGGTTTCACCACGGGTAAACAGTGCCGAGCCGTGGGCTTTAGGAAGCACGCCCACTTCAACTTCGATGGGTCGTACCGTTCTTAGGTCACGACCGTCGATGCGGGGCTCACCGTTCAGTACGCGTTGACGCACAAGGTCTTTTTCCACTCGACCAAAAGTATCGGATACGTCGTCGGCACTGTAATCGCCGCCTTCTGCAGCCAGTTGTTCAACCGCTTGCTTGCGTAGAGCACCAACAGCAGCCTGACGCTCCATCTTGTCCGAGATACGATAGGCCTCACCAAGTTCGCTCTTGATGGCGGTAGCAACGGCGTTACCCAGAGTCTCGTCTTTTTCTGCAGCCTGCCAATCCCAAGCTTCTTTACCGGCAACCTCGGCCAGTTCAGCAACAGCCTTGATGATTACCTGCATTTCTTGGTGTCCGAACAACACGGCACCAAGCATCTCGTCTTCGGTCATCTCTTTGGCTTCAGATTCAACCATCAGTACCGCCGATTCGGTTCCTGCAACGGTCATGCTGAGCATGGATTCCTTCAGAGTTTCATAGCCTGGATTCAGGATATAGCTGCCATCGATGTATCCAACCCGAGCCGCGCCTAAAGGACCATTAAACGGAATACCGGAAATAGCCAGGGCTGCTGAGGTTCCGATCATCGCCGCGATATCTGGATCTTGATCCTTGTCCGTCGATAGGACCGTACATACCACCTGCACCTCATTCATAAATCCCTTAGGAAAGAGGGGTCGAATCGGTCGGTCGATTAAGCGACAAGTAAGGGTTTCTTTCTCGCTAGGTCGTCCTTCACGACGGAAGAAGCCGCCGGGAATTTTGCCCGCCGCGTAGGTTTTTTCTTGGTAGTTCACTGTCAAAGGGAAAAAGTCCTGACCGGGACGCGGGCTTTTCGCACCAACGACCGTGGTCAGTACTACGGTATCACCGATGGTTACGGTGACCGAACCGGTTGCTTGTTTAGCGACCTTGTTGGTCTCCATGACGACGGTTTGTTCGCCATATTGAAATTCTTTATAAATTGGGTTCAAGCTGATTCCTCCAATTGGATCTGCATTTACTTTCTTTCGTTTCTTACTACTTCTGCGATCGACTGTTGTCGATCTCTTCTTTGAGCTCTACTTCTAGGCCTCGGCCTAAAACGTGATCTGCATCGTGGCGGCTGGATCGCTCACACAACCCCAGTCGCCGGTATTAGCCTTACGGTCTTTGAACGGTCAACCACAAGCGTCACAGTCATTTGTTCTAGAGTGACACCGGATTGGCTTTACCTTTCCCTTACCAAAAAGCCGCGCTTTGAATAACGCCCGGACAACGATCCGAGCGAAACCATATTCTGTTAGCGACGCAAGCCTAAACGCTTAATCAGATCGCTGTATCGCGCCACGTCTTTGTTTTTCAGGTAGTCCAACAACTTACGTCGTTGGTTTACCATGCGTATCAGTCCACGACGTGAGTGGTGATCTTTGTGGTGGTCCTTGAAGTGACCTTGCAAGGTGTTGATGTTGTGAGTCAGCAGGGCTACCTGCACCTCGGGAGATCCGGTATCGCCTTCCTCGAGTTGATATTCTTTTACGATCTCTGCTTTCGTTGCGGCTGTTAGAGCCATTTCATTTTCTCCTAAATACGCTATTTAAAATCACATCGACAACCGCGCGTATTGACAGTCACGATGTCTGTTTTGACAGATCTATTGACTGGCGATCAGTCTCCTGGGCGCCACTCTACCGTCCGACAAAATCTCACCTACGCCAAGGAAGCGGTCTTCCTCAGCCGATTCGAAAATCTGCACCCAACCATTGGCTGGCGCACTGCCAACCTGCACCGGCTGGCCCTGTAATATGTAATAAGCCGTATTGGCCTCGAGCCGCACCGCAGGCCAAGCGCATACGGCGCTTGAAGTCGGAAACAAACTGGCATCTCTGGCTTCTTCGGCCATGTCCTGCAGAGCTTCCAAGGTCAACGATTGGGACTCCATGTATGGCCCAGCGGCTAACCGACGTAAGGCTGCTACGTGTCCACCACAGCCAAGGACTGCACCCAAATCCTCTGCCAGACTACGAATATAGGTGCCCTTTGTGCAGTGCACTTGAAGTTCAATTTCGCATCCGTCCACAGCGGTCAACTCAAGACTATAAATCGTTACCCTGCGTGCCGGGCGTTCAACCACAATGCCTTGCCGAGCAAGCTTGTACAGAGGCTGACCGTTGTGCTTTAACGCCGAATACATGGACGGCACCTGCTCGATTTCGCCTCGAAACTGTTCTAAGGCGGCTTCTATGTCAGAGGCTTCGATACCCGACGCGTCTCGCTCTTGGAGAATCTCGCCATCTGCATCACCGGTTTCGGTGGTAGTACCAAGCTTAATACGAGTCCAATACTTTTTATCCGCATCAAGCAAAAACTGTGAAAACTTAGTTGCCTCACCAAAGCATAGAGGCAGAACACCGGTCGCCAGAGGGTCCAAGCTTCCGCAATGACCCACCTTCTGAGCATTGAACAACCGCTTGGCTTGCTGAACGACGTCATTGGACGATATTCCAGGGGGTTTATCCACCACCAAGACGCCATCAATGGGTCTTCCTTTTCTGCGTCTTGCCACGGCTAGTCCTCGACCTTGGGTCCAGTGGATTGATCCAGCTCTTCTGGCCCCGGAGTGTCTTGGCGAGCTTTATCTTGAGACACCGCTTGGCCAATCAGCTTTTCCAAACGCGGCCCGCGCTCAACCAACTCATCGTAGTGAAAGCGCGGTTTCGGTGTCGTGCGCATGGTATGCCGCTTAGCTAACTCAGTGCGGAAAAAACCAGCGGCCTTATTCAGCACACCGATCAGTTCTTGCTGAGCCTCGGCGTCTTCAGCCTGCAACGATGAGACGTAGATCTCTGCATAGGACAAATCCTTGCTCACCTTCACATCATTCACGCTAACAAAGCTGCCTACCCGAGGGTCGCGCATGTCGCGCTGCAAAATGCGCGACACCTCATCACGCACAAAATCGGCAACTCTTAGGTCTCTGGACATGGCTATCTACGTGCTCGTCGATTACTACAACGAGCGCGCGATCTCCTTAGTATCAAAGACCTCGATCCGGTCACCGGCCCGAACATCATTGTAATTGCGAACCCCGATACCGCATTCGGTGCCGTTGCGCACATCGGCTACATCGTCTTTAAAGCGGCGCAAGGACTCTAACTCACCTTCGTAGATGACGACGTTGTCGCGCAGCACTCGGATGGGTTTATTACGATAAACAACACCCTCAATAACCATACATCCGGCAATTTGGCCGTATCGCGGTGAGCGGAACACGTCACGCACCTCGGCAGTACCAAGAATCTCTTCGCGAATCTCCGGAGACAGCATGCCGGACAAAGCGTCCTTCACATCGTCGATCAACTCGTAGATCACGCTGTAATAACGCAGCTCCACGCCCTCGCGTTCCAGCAAGGTCTTAGCAGTTTTGTCGGCGCGCACATTGAAACCAAATACGGTTGCGCCATAAGTAGAAGCCATAGTCGCATCAGACTCGGAAATACCTCCAACGCCTGAGCCAAGCACCTGCACCGACACTTCGTCGTTACCCAGCTCGGACATGGCTTGAATGATGGCTTCCAGACTGCCGCGCACGTCGGTCTTCACCACCAGCTTCAGAATGCGCTTCTCACCTTCGACCATATTGGCGAACATGTTGTCCAACTTGGCCGCCTGCTGGGTGGCTTGCAGACGTTCCTGCATTTTGACTCGGCGAAAATCCGCCAGTTCTCGTGCCGACCGCTCATCCGACGCAACAGCAAAATCATCTCCAGCCCCTGGGGTACCATTAAGACCCAGTAGCTCCACTGGCTGAGATGGCCCAGCTTCCTTGGTGTTACTGCCGGTGTCGTCCAACATGGCTCGCGCTCGGCCATAAAACTCACCGGCGATTACGATATCACCCTGCTTAAGCCGACCGTTTTGTACAAGCACGGTAGCTACAGGACCTCGGCCACGGTCTAACCTTGACTCTACGACCACGCCCTGAGCCGGCGCTTCGTTTATCGCCGTTAGCTCCAGCAGCTCGGCCTGCAACGAAATTGCTTCTAGCAGTTCGTCCATGCCATCACCGGTCATGGCAGACACTTGTTTGAATTGAACGTCACCGCCCCAAGCTTCGGGAACCAAATCCTTAGCCGCCAGTTCATTAGTGACGCGATCAGGATCAGCGCCTTCTAAATCCATTTTGTTGATGGCGACGATCACCGGCACCTCAGCGGCCTTGGCATGCTGAATGGCTTCTTCGGTTTGCGGCATGACGCCGTCATCTGCGGCCACGACCAAAACGACGATATCCGTAACCTTGGCACCACGCGCTCGCATGGAGGTAAACGCTGCGTGTCCTGGCGTATCGATAAACGTAATTTGTCCGGTCTTGGTGGCCACACTGTAAGCACCAATGTGCTGGGTAATACCGCCGGCTTCGCCAGAGGTAACCCGCGCCTTGCGGATATGATCCAGCAAAGAGGTCTTACCGTGGTCGACATGGCCCATGACTGTTACCACAGGTGCTCTGGGTGTTGTCTCCCCTTCGATCACCAAGGACGCTTCTAGCTGTTCTTCCAGCACGTCTTCGCTAACGAATTTAATGCGGTGGCCCATTTCCTCAACGACCAAGGTCGCAGTGTCTTGGTCGATGGCTTGGTTAATAGTGGCCATCACACCAAGACCCATCAGGACTTTGATCACTTCCCCGGCTTTGACCGCCATACCTGAGGCCAACTGACCCACGGTAATGACTTCACCTACCTCGACTTCACGAGAAATGAACTCTTCTGGTTTGAATTCGCCGCCTTGCTGATCGACCTGTAGAGCCGCATCACGCTGGGTAGGCCGGCGGCGGTTACGGCGCTCGGATTTCAGACTAAGTTCACGGCGACGACCCTTCTCTGGTGCGCCAGCTGAACGCTCCCGGCCGCGGGAACGCTTTCCACCGCGCTGCTCTGACTGTTCCTTGGCTTGCAGGTCTGCAGCTGAAACCGGCGCTGGCGCTGGTTCTTTTGGCTTTTTCTCCGCAGCAGCGCGTTCTTGCTCCTGCTGACGCTTCAACTCTTCTTCTTTTTGGCGTTCTTCTTCAACTTTACGTTCAGCTTCTGCCTTACGCTCAAGCTCCGCCGCTCGCGCCTTTTCTTCGGCTTCTTGACGCGCCTTTTCTTCTTCCTGAATTCGTTGCGCTTCTAGTTCACTTTGAGAGACCACGGGCTCTGGCGCTTCGGCTGCGCCTTCGGCCTCCACCTCGGATCGTTTTACGTAGGTTCGTTTGCGACGCACCTCAACGGTGACATTGCGTCCAGCACGACCTTGTCCGGACTTTAGGGTGCCTGTGCTTTTACGCTTTAAAGTGATTTTTTCAGCTGGCTTGGCGGTTTCGCCATGACTACCCTTGAGATAAGCCAGCAGAGTTTGCTTCTCTTGCTCGCTCACGGCTTCGTCTTCCGCTTTGTGGGAGAGCCCCGCTTGCTGCATCTGCTTGAGCAGGCGCTCAACCGGTGCACCTACCGTATCTGCAAGTTGTTTAACCGTTACTTCAGCCATCAATCACTCCTACTCAAAAGACCAATCCTTTGAGCCTTCTTTATTTATCTCGTCTACTTCACGTCTGCAGCCATTTCGCAATCACGGTCTATGCCGTCTCTGATTCGGCTTCAGCGAACCAAGGCTCTCGGGCAATCATAATTAGTGCCGCCGCGTCCTCTTCACTGATCTCTGGCTCAATATCCAGCAACTCGGGCACCGATAGCTCGGCCAAATCTTCCATGCAAACTACTTCGTTCGCCGCCAGCTTGAAGGCAAGTTCCCGGCTCATTGTTCGCATCTCGAGCAAATCATCAGCCGGTCTTACGTCACCTAGAGCTTCTTCGCTGGCAATAGCCTTAGTCAGCAAAGCGTCCTTGGCTCTGTTGCGCAGCTCGGTAACAATCTCTTCGTCGAATCCATCGATGGCTAGAATCTCTTCCATAGGCACATAGGCCACTTCTTCCAACGTGGTAAATCCTTCTTCCACCAGTACTTCCGCAACATCTCCATCCACGGCCAAGTACTCTATGAATTCGCTAACGAACTTGTTGGATTCCTCTTCTAGCTTCTGGGCGGCTTCTTCTTCAGTCATAATATTCAATGACCAGCCGCACAAGTCACTGGCAAGACGGACGTTTTGACCACCTCGGCCAATGGCCTGAGCCAAGTTTTCTTCCGTTACCGCAATGTCCATTGTGTGGGTTTCTTCATCCAACACGATGGAAGCCACTTCAGCGGGCGCCATGGCGTTAATGGTCAGCTGGGCGGGATTTTCATCCCACAACACGATGTCGATTCGTTCGCCAGCCAGCTCACCGGATACCGCCTGAACCCGAGAGCCACGCATACCCACACAGGCACCCACAGGGTCAATTCGTCCATCGTTGGTTTGAACGGCTATCTTGGCTCGAGAACCCGGATCACGTGCAGCACCTAAAATCTGGATTACGTCTTCAGCAATCTCAGGAACCTCGACCTTAAACAGCTCGATCAGCATCGATGGCACGGTCCGCGACAACACCAGCTGGGGGCCACGATTATCAGGCCGAATCTCGACCAGCATGGCGCGCAAACGATCGCCTACTCGGAACACTTCACGTGGAATCAGATGCTCTCGGGTCAAAACACCTTCGGCATTGTTACCAAGATCAATGATGACGCTCTCGCGGCCCAGTTTTTTAACCGTTCCGCTGATCAAGTCATTAATTCGAGACTGATACATTTCAACGATCTGAGCGCGCTCGGCTTCCCGCACTTTCTGTACGATTACCTGCTTCGCGGTTTGGGCTGCAATACGACCAAACTCCACCGATTCAACCTGCTCTTCCAAGACATCGCCCAGTTGCGCATCGGCCTTGATTTCTTGGGCCTGCTCCACACTGTACTGGGCCGCGGGATTGGGCTCTTCTTCCTCTTCGAGGTTGTCAAAATCTACAACCGCCCAAGTACGGAATGTCTCGTATTCACCCGTCTCACGATCGATGGCCACTCGAAATTCCGCTTCTTCGCTGTATTTTTTCTTCGTTGCCATAGCCAATGCGGCTTCCATGGCACCAAAAATAATATCTTGTGGAACCCCTTTTTCGTGGGATACGGACTCGATCACCGAGAGTATTTCTTTACTCATACGCTAAACCTTCCTCAATCAAAAACAGGCACAATCCGTGCCTTCTGAACATTTTCCAGCGGCAACAAATACTCGTCGCTGTCTAACTGCAAAACGACGGATTCATCTTCAATACCCGCCAACAAACCAACAATCTTTTTACGCCCCTCGTAGGGGTAGCTAAGTCGGACATCCAATTTCTCGCCCACGTGGGCCAAATATTGATCCGGCTTAAACAATAGCCGATCCATTCCTGGCGACGACACTTCCAGCGTGTAGGCCTCAGGCATGATCTCTTCCACATCGAGTAGATCACTGACATGGCGACTGGCCTCTGCACAAAGATCTACGCTAACGCCGTCTTCGCGCTCGATGTAAATCCGCAGAAGGCTGTACTTACCTTGGCTCAGGTATTCCACCCCCCACACCTGCGCATCCAGCGCTTCGATGGTCGGCGTAATCAACTCTTCAATCTGTAGCTCTTTGTTATTCAAATAGGCCACCTGCGATCTATTCGCAGTCTTTATACGACGCTGAGCGCCAAAGCCGCCGGGCATTACACTATCCCGACCCAAAAATCAGACACAAAAAAAGGGCCTAAAGCCCAACGTGTCGCGCGACTCTCCTGACTTCGAAAAGCCAAGCGGGCTAAGGGAAAAACGACGCTTGTTTCGCACAACCAAACGTACGGCCTTAACCTCGGGCTAACGTGAACGCGTTAACCGCCTTGTTGTGGTAGCGGGGGCAGGATTTGAACCCACGACCTTCGGGTTATGAGCCCGACGAGCTACCTGACTGCTCCAC
>JAQWIX010000070.1 GCA_029248675.1 Pseudomonadales bacterium
CATGTGCGAGGGTGTTGCGGCCTATGTGGAAGGTTTAACCGGCGGTAAGGTGTTCTTACGCATTCTGTCCAACCTGACCGACCGCGCCATTGCCCGGGCGACGGTAAAAATTCCGGTGAAAAATCTGGAAGGCAAAGGCTACACCGGCGAACAGGTGCGAGACGGCATCGTGCTGGCCAACGACCTTGCGCTGGCAGACCCCTATCGGGCAGCCACCCATAACAAAGGCATTATGAACGGCGTTGACGCCTTGGCCTTGGCTACCGGCAACGATTGGCGTGCCATTGAAGCCGCCGCCCACGCCTATGCCTCCCGCAGTGGGCGCTACCGGGCGCTGACCCGATGGCACAAACGCGAAGAAGGTTATCTGGTCGGCGAGATCGCCATCCCTATGAAAGTGGGCACCGTGGGCGGCTCCTTGGAAACCAACCCCAGTGTACGTATCAATCATCGGTTGCTGGGTTCACCCAATGCCTCGGAACTGGCCGGCATTATGGGCGTGGTGGGGCTAGCCCAGAACTTTGCCGCCCTGCGCGCCCTGTCCACCGACGGCATTCAACAAAACCATATGAACCTACACGCCCGCAGCGTGGCCAGCACCGCCGGTGTGCCAGAAGAGTTCTTCGAGACCGTGGTGGAAAGTCTGATCGAATCCGGCGAGATCAAGGTCTGGAAAGCACAGGAAATCGCCAAGACCTTGTCACGACGCATGGTGATGCCCGAAGCCGCTGAACGGCAGTCGGCCTATGGCAAGATCATTTTGCTGGGCGAACATGCAGTTGTGTATGGCCGCCCGGCCATCGCCCTACCCATTCCCCTTGCCGTAGAAGCCGCCGTGCGGAAAGAAGGCGAAGGTATCAACGTGCTGATTCCCCGCTGGGGCATTGAGCAAAAGGTGCGTCCATCCGCGCCAGGGTTTGCTGGCATCATCGCCACCCTGCTGAGCCAACTGGGTCTAGCCGAGCAGAATATGACCATCGAAGTGTTTCCGCACATTCCCCGTGCCATGGGGTTGGGCGGTTCTTCCGCGCTGGCGGTGGCGATATTGCGGGCGGTAGACCACGCCTACAGCCTGAACCTTACCGATGGCCGGATGAACGAGTTGGCCTTTGAGTGCGAAAAGACAGCACATGGCACCCCTTCAGGCATTGATAACACTGTGGCCACTTACGGTGCACCGCTGCTATACCAGCGCCAGCAAGAACAAGGCCAACAACAGGCGACTTTTACCAACGTCAAACTAGGCCAGCCCTTAGAACTGGTGATCGGCGTTACCGGCAAAGAGAGCCTCACCGCGGACACGGTGGCCCGAGTGCGTGGTTCTTGGCAGCAATACCCAGATCGCTACGAGACGATCTTCGACCAAATTGGTCAGCTCACCCAACTGGGCCACGATGCCCTGCAAGAAGGCCGCTTGGCCGAGCTGGGGGAACTGATGAACCTATGCCACGGCTACTTGAACGCACTGCAGCTTTCAACGCCGGAACTGGAAGAACTGGTGCACATCGCCCGGAAGCACGGAGCCATTGGCGCCAAGCTGACCGGCGGCGGTGGCGGCGGCTCCATGATTGCCCTGTGTCCAGACGAAAGCGCGGGCGTACAGCAAGCCTTCGAGGCTGCGGGTTATAAGGCCATACCGATTACGTTGGGATAGACCGCAATTGACAACTCAACATGGTTATTGAGCAAGCGCTGCTAAAACGTCGCCCAGATTCTATGCTGGCTACTGTTTAGGCGAACCTTGCCACCATAGGGCATCGGGATCTGGGGGTCGGTATGACCAAAATCCAGATTTTGAACCACAGGAGCTTGGGCATTGTATTGGCGGAATGTGGTTAACACGGCTTCTCGCTGAGCCTGCTTATGAGCTGCCTTGCGCTCGGGTGGATAGGGCTTGTGGAACTCCCATGCCTTGGGCCGCCCCATCAAGATCCCTTGAACCCTCGCCAAAATGCCTCGCTCCCCCAAGGCCCGAATGACTCGAAAAACGTAGCTGGCCGGGGCTATTTCTTCCGAGGTCTCCAACATCAGCACGATGTTCTCAAACTGACGCAACGAGGGAATTACCGAATCATGCCGCAACATCTCGTCCACGGATTCAACACAGCCGCCCCAGAGCAATCCTTGAGTATCGGCATCCCCATCCCAGTACCAACCGTCGTTGGTCTCATACTGCCGCCGTTTGTGCAGCAGTTCCGGTTCATCCCAGCTTATACCAACATCGTTGTAGGCACCTGAGGCCTTTAGCTCAATCTCACCTTGATCGAATAACGCATTTTTGATGTACCTCACGGTAAGCTCATCCATGGAGCCATGCATGGCAAATTGGGTGAACAGCGAGCCGCCGTAATAAGACGGAATGCCCTGTAAAAACAGAAAATTCGCGAAGTGGGAGTTGTCGCTAAAGCCAAGGAAGGGTTTTGGGTGCTCTACAAAACTGCCTGGCCTGAGCGAGCCTACATACGTGACCTGAATGTCACCGCCCAAGGTTGCGACCACGGCTTTCACCTTGGGGTCTGCAAATGCGGCCTCTAAGTCCCGAGCTTTTTCTTTCGCGGTGGCCGCTAGGTCTCTTGTAGAGGGGTACTCCAAAACCTTTAAACCAAAGACATCGCGCAAGCGCCTAAGGCCCAGTTCGTGGACATGTGGCCAACGGCCTGGAGCCGCAAAACTCGGTGATACCACAGCAACCGTATCCCCCGGGGAGAGTTTTTGCAGGGTTTTCATGTAGCCATCCTATCCAGCAACCGCCGGGAACGCCGCTAACTCGCCGTAAAATTATTCCGCCGTTGTTAGGTCGTCAAGCAACACTCGACGTCACCACTATCCTTTCGCGCAACTCTGACTCCACCGTGCCTTTTGTCCAGAATCTCGCACCAGTCTAATTCGCGGAAAAGCTGGGACGGCTGTTTAGCTGTCCCTGCCAACGCTTGATGTGTTCCAGCTCAGGCAGCTCTACAACCTTTACCGACCGCGCGAAGTCCAAGGCAACACCCAGGGTGATGTCTGCTACCGACAATTGATCCCCTGCCAAGAACTCAGTCTTCGCCAGTTGATCATCAAACATGGTCAGGGCCTTGGGTGCTTTTTCGGCGCACACCACGCCCCAGGCTTCAACACAGGTTTCACGGTCTTTAAAAAACGCTGTGATGTTGCGAAAAGCGCCCGCCACCTCGAGCAGAAAATTAAGCTCGGCCCGGCGTTGCCACATGTCTACCTTGGCTTGAACCAAGGGCGTATCTCCGAACAGCGATGGCTCCTCACTGATGGCGTCGAGGTAGCGGGTAATAGAAACGGACTCGCCAATAAACGTGCCGTCATCTAACTCTAAAACCGGCACGCGCCCGCCCGGGTTTTTTGCCAAGAACTCTGAGCTTAGATTCTCTCCCGCCCGAATATCGACGGCCACCCGCTCAATTTCCACACCCAGTTCCGCCATAGCAATATGCACCCTGCGGGCGTTCGGTGACGGTGATTCGTATAATTTCATGTGGCTTCCCTCGTAAGTACGTTGTTTTTCTTTCCCCTCCATCAGGAGCGCTCCCTCCAAGCCTTCTCCCACGTTGAACTTATCTGCAGATCAGACCATGCTCAAGGGTATTCGAGGGATTGATATTTAGAGGAGATTGTTATGGGAACCCCCGCTCGCGTTGTTGTCTTGCCAGTAGATTCGTCCACCCTGCGCATTGAGTCGCTAGAACTGCCGAACCCCGGCCCCAATCAAGTTGTGGTGAAGCAGTTTGCCTCGGGCATTTGCCATTCCCAGCTGCACCAGATGCACGGCAAGCGCAAAACCCCTGTCATTCTCGGCCACGAATCCACCGGCGTGGTGCTTGAAACTGGCAGCGATGTCACTCACGTTGATCCCGGCGATACAGTGATGGTGACCTGGGTTCCCCGTCAGGCCACGGCCGCATCCATACCGCCGATCGCCGCCACGCTGCAGGTTTCAGATGGCGTTGCCGCATCACAAAACGTTTTTACCTGGGCCGATCACACAATTGCCGATCAGCAATACGTGGTAAAAGTCGACCCGAACATCAAAACTGACGTCACCGCCATCATCGGTTGCGCCGTTATGACCGGCGCCGGGTCGGTCATCAACACAGCCGACGTACAACCCAATGAAAGCGTGGCCATCTTCGGTGTTGGCGGTGTGGGATTGTCCGCCGTCGTAGGCGCACGCATGGCAGGGGCAAACCCCATCATCGCCGTTGATCTTGATGATGAAAAACTGGCGTTCGCCAAAAGCTTTGGGGCAACCCATGTAGTCAACGCCAGCAAGGAAGACCCCATCGCCGCCATTCACGCGCTGACCGTGCGAGATGATCGCTTTACCTTTGCCGGACAACCTGTCTCCGGAGCGGATTACGCCTTTGACTGCATCGGTATTAAGCAGACCATGGCGCAAATCGTCTCTGCCTGCCGCAGCGGACACTTTGGCGCCGAGGCCGGCGGTAAGGCGGTGCTGGTAGGCGTTCCAACCACGTTGGCGGAAATCAACGCAGGCGATTTGCTGGTAAATGAAAAGCAGTTCATCGGCAGCATTGGCGGCTCCTGCGCACCGGACCGTGACTTTCCCCGATTTCTTGAGTGGGAAGACAATGGCGACTTGGCCTTAGACCAGATGGTTACTGAGCGTTTCAGCATCGATCAGATCAACGAGGCCACCGATGCGTTGGCCGCGGGTAAAATCACCGGTCGGGCGATTTTGGAGTTCTGATCAGTCTGCAGGCGGTTGACCAAGCGGCGCGGTAATTTCAGCGCCCGACCTTGAGGTCATCACCAACATTAAGCTTTGGCCAAGCGTCCGACGGGACTTGGTCAGGTCGCTTGGGCTAGCGCCCGATCCAGCAGCTGCAGTGCGTGTTCGGTAAACAGCCACATGTTGGTTTCGCGTTCTGCTGACCCGGTCTGCAGCAGTGCGCTGGTAGGCGCGGGTCCGGCGATGCCAATGACGCTAGAGCCCGCTTCACCGTAGACCACACCGGTTGGACCGGCGATGCCAAGCTCGGCGATGGCCCAAGTGGCATCAAACTGAGCCTGCGCCTTGCGCGCAAAAGCCATGACCATGGCCTCACTCATAGGAGCAAGCCCTTCAACATCCTCCCGGGTAATGCCCAGCAGACGCTTCCTAGACTCGTAGGTGTAGAGCACGCTACCGCCCTTGTAATAGGCGGACGCTCCCGGCACCGCCAGCAGAGCTGACGAAATCAAACCACCGGTTGAGGTTTCTGCAACCACAACGGTTTCACCCCGTGCCCTCAGCTTATTGGCCGCCGCTTCTGCCATGGGTATCAGTTTAGTCACTGCGTTCCCTCCTCTTAGTGTCGTGGCTTTAGTCATCCAGTGGTAGGCCGCCAAGGCCCAGCACCATCCCGAAAAACCCTCGCTGGGTGTTACCGTCCACTCGTCGACTGGACCACCACAACACGTGCTCGTTTTGATCTGTTAAGTTCAGCTCGATGCCCCACATAGGATCCACTTCGTTCGGTGAAAAGCTGTAGCGCATATCGACAATACGCGGCGAGTCTTCCATAACCGACAAATAATCGTCTGAAAACCAGCGAAACCGTTCCACGTCCTTGGCTTGACGAGAATCTCCCTGCAGGCTCGGAAAGTCCTTTGACAAACTAAGCTTGGGGACTCGAGCACCCGGATACCAGAGGCGTTGGGTGCCTACCCTTACTGCGTCGACGTAGTAATGGCCTTCAAATTCATAAATTGCCTTCCATAACACCAAGTTGGCAAAAGACGGCTTGACCGTCATGCGCATGGGTTCGTGGCCGCGAATCTGGGCCACTTGTTCAGCCGCTCCCATGGCCCGCTGATGTTGCCACCAGCCCAGCACAAAGAAGCCCAGCATCCATGCACTGGCACACCAGGCAAGCCACTGCCGTTTGCTGCGGCTAGCAGCAATCACAAACACCAGCAGTGGCAGGGTAAACAGCGGATCCACAATGGACATGGTGTCCCATGCAATGCGCTCATCGGAAAAAGGCCAAAGCAGTTGGGTGCCATAAGACGTGCAGGCATCGAGCAAGCCGTGGGTGGCATAACCCATCAGACAGGCCAAATATCCTTGGGCTGTGGTGAGCCCCTGCAGCAGGGATACCCGAGCTGCGATGGCGCGAAGGACCAAGAACACCAGCAGGGCGCCAAACGGTATAAACACCAGCGAATGGGTGAATTGCCGATGGAACTCCAAGAAAAGTAATGGGTCTGTGGGTGATTGAAAGAGCACATCCAGGTCCGGAGCCATGCCCCCCAACGCTCCGTACCAAGCCACCGTTGCCAACTGCCCGCGGCGTGCTGCGGTTTGGGCAAAGGCTGCCCCAACCACGCCTTGACTGACCGGATCCATATCGTTCCTTAGAGTTAGGTTTTTAAGCCGCCTGCCGGCCGCGTTGCAGGGAGCACCTTAACGGCTTTCGCGCAGCCTGCCAAAGCCCGCTGCAAACTGGCGATGCGGTCAGACTGCTTCGCTTAGGCGTCGGTTATGGCATGCTTGGTCTTTGGAGGGGTATATGAGCAATTACGACTACATCATCATGGGCGCGGGTTCTGCCGGCTGCGTGCTGGCCAATCGACTGAGCGCCGATCCGGACAAACGGGTTTGCCTGATTGAGGCCGGCGGCAGTAATCGTTCGCCGCTACTGCACGTGCCTGCAGGCTGGGCTGCAACCTTCAACAATCCGAAGTACGACTGGGGCTACGAGACTGCACCAGAGCCGGAGTTGGACGGACGACAGGTGTATTGGCCCCGGGGTAAGTCCCTAGGCGGATCCAGCGCCATCAACGGCATGATCTACGTGCGCGGTGTACCCGTGGACTTTGCTGCGTGGGAACAAGCTGGCGCGAAAGGCTGGTCTTGGGAAGATGTCTTGCCCTATTACAAAAAAGCCGAACAGCAGCAGGTGCATCACGATGCCATGCACGGATCCGACGGCCCTCTTCACGTGCAAGAGGTCCGAGACAAACGCCCCATGGACGACGTTTTTATCAATGCCATGAATCAAGCGGGAATTCCTAGAAATCCAGATTTTAACGGCTCAGATCAAGCCGGTTGCGGCTACTACCAGTTCACCCAAAACAATGGTCGCCGCTGGAGCACCGCCAGCGCCTATCTGAACCCTATTCGCTCGCGTACTAACCTCACCATCATCACCCATGCGCTGACCCAGCGTGTGTTGTTTGAGGGCAAGCAGGCCTGCGGAGTGGAGATCAGTCGTGGTGGCACCACCCAAATCCTAAAAGGCGCCCATGTCATTCTCTCTGGCGGTGCCGTGGCCTCCCCCCAACTGCTGGAAGTCTCCGGTATTGGTGACGGCGAGCGATTACGGAGCCTGGGTATCAACGTGATACATCACGCACCAGACGTCGGCGAGCACCTACAAGACCACTTGCTGTGTAAGGTGGTCTATGGGACCCAGCCCGAGCATTCCATCAACCGAGAAGTTCAGGGGCTGCGACTGGTACCCGCGGCGCTGCGCTGGTTTTTTCTGCGCCAAGGTCCCCTCACCACTGGCTCGGCACCAGTGGGAGCATTTTGCTACACCCGTGAAGGTCTAGAGGCTCCGGATGTGCAAATTCATTTCGCCTCCGGCGGTACCCTGTATAACAACGAAGGCAAGATACAGGCGCTGAAAAACCCGGCGGTTACGGCTGTGGTAAATCAATCCCGTCCGGAATCTCGCGGCTCTATCCACATCACGGATGCCAGCATTAACAGCGCGCCTGCGATTCACGCAAACTATCTCAGTTCCCAGCTTGATCGAGATACTCTACTGCGCGGCATGCGCATCCTGCTGAACATTTTCGACCAAGGCGAACTGCAGCCCTACCTCACAGGCCGGTTGTCCCCGGAGCAAGCGGTGAACCCGGACAGCGACGAGGAACTCATGGCCTACATACGGAGGGAGGCTAATACCGTCTACCACCCCACCAGCACCTGCAGCATCGGCAAAGTGGTGGACGAGCACCTGAATGTCATCGGCGTTAGCGGCTTGTCTGTGATGGATGCGTCGGTGATGCCCTACGTGGTCAGCGGCAATACCAATGCGGCCACCATCATGCTGGCTGAGAAAGGCGCCGACCACCTGCTGGCCGCTAGGGCCTAAGCCCCTAAGGAAAACCGCCATGCTGACCCTGTTTCAGGCCCGCTCCGTGATTACCATGAACCCCTCCATGCCACGGGCCAGTGCCGTTTTGGTTCGGGATGGCATGATTGTAGAAGTGGGTGAGCCGGAAAACATGACGCCTTGGATGCAGGACGAAGCGGTTGTCGTTGACGATCAGTTTGCCCAATCCATTATTTGCCCGGGCTTTATCGACCCCCATCTGCACCCGAGTATGGCTGCTGTTTTGCTGCCCATGGAGTTCATCACCGCCATGCGCTGGAAGCTTCCCTGGGGGGAAATTGAGCCGGTAATAAATTCGGAAGCTTTCGATCGTCGCCTCGCCAAGCTACACGAGGCCAAGCCAGCAGCGGAGCCTTTGTTTGTTTGGGGTTACCACCAACTATGGCATGGGCCCATGAACAAGGCGCGCATCCAAGGCATCTGCGAAGATCGACCTACGGTGGTTTGGCACCGCTCGTTCCACGAGCTTTACATGACCGACGCTGCCATGAGCATGGCCGGTATCGATCCGGCTCAGATCAAACCCGGTATGCAAATCGATAT
>JAQWIX010000108.1 GCA_029248675.1 Pseudomonadales bacterium
AGGCTGTCTTCATCAACACTCAGCATCTTGCCATCGAATTTTTTAAAAACCTCTGCAAAGCCCGCTGAATATGTGTCGTATTCACTACGGTCATGAATTTTGAATCTAGCAATTATGTAAACGGACATCGTATTTAACTCCCAATTTTATGTGTTTAAGCGGCGACTAAAAGCACGAAGACAGCCTAGGGGTCGCCGTACGGGCTCGCGTTGTTTTGTGAATTCAACGTTGCAATGACTCCCAGTCATTTATATACTGACCACCGGTCATTTATGCACTGAGTCTAGGGTTAAGGTCAGAGGGAGGCAACCCAGCCACCCCAAATCGACCAGATCCATGCTCAACCACTAAATGGACAGACAAGGCCTGAGCGTCACGAAAGTGACAAAGGGCTTTCCAATTGAGCGGCGCCTATTCCTAAACGCGTCTTAGCCCGCTGTCTCTGGCGCCTGTATGGGTGGTCTCTCAAACAACGTTTCAAGGGTTTTGCGAATGAGTAATCAAGAAAATCAGAATGCCGGCGCTCCAAACACGGACGGCGAATTTTCTCGTCACTGGCTTTTGGTACTGGTTTGCGCCATCGGTATCGGTGTTGGTGTGTCCGCTCTACCCTTTTACACCCAAGGGTTATTCATCGAGGCATGGATTGCCGATTTCGGTTGGACTCGAGCACAGGCCTCCTTTGGTATTTTGGGCAGCACCATTGCCCTCGCCGCGGTTCTGCCGTTTGTCGGTACCATCGTGGATCGCTACGGTCTGGTAAAGCCGGTGATGGTCTCTCTGTTAGGCCTGTCCCTAGCCTACGTCCTGCTCGGTTTATTCGTTCAATCCATTGTCACCTTTGTGATGTTGGCAATGCTTCAGGCCATTCTTGGCAGCGCATCGTCACCGCTGGCCTATACCCGGGCCATCAATTCGGTGTTCATCAAGCAACGGGGCCTTGCCTTGGGCATCGTTCTATCCGGTGCCGGTATCGCTGCGACATTTGGTCCTGCCTTGGTCAGCGGCGCGATCCAAGAGTTCGGCTGGCGCGGCGCCTACTTTGCCATGGCCTTGTTTACTCTGGTTGTGGGCGGAATCATTGTTGTCGTGTTGTCTGGCCTTAATGAGATAAAAAGCGCCGTCAACATCGACACCGAAGCGGCGAGTGAGGACTTTAAGAAAGCTAAGGCAAGCCACACCTACTGGACGATCATGGCTGCAATTTTTTGCCTGTCCTTAGGACTGGGCGGCCTGATGATTCACTTTGTCCCAATCCTGCTGGAAGTAGGCTTTACCACAAACGATGCGGCCAAAATTGCCGGCATTATCGGCATTGCCGTTGTGCTGGGTCGACTGCTCGTGGGTTTTGCCGTGGACCGTATATTCGCTCCACGGGTGGCCATAGCCATCCTAGTGGCATGCATTTGTGGTGTGCTGGCTCTGGCCCTGTTTGGCTCGACGGTCGCGGTGCCAGCTGCTTTTGTTATTGGCTTTTCCGTAGGCGCGGAGGTGGACCTCATTGGCTATCTTGTTGCTCGGTACTTTGGCATACCTGCCTATGGCCAGATTTACGGCAGACAGTATTCCGCATTCTTAATCGCCACAGGCCTCAGCCCGGTAATTCTCGGAGCCGTGCGGGATGTCACCGGCAGCTACACTGGCTCGCTATATACCGCCGCGGCTTTCATGGTGTTATCCGCTGTTATGTTCGCGAAGCTACCAAAATTTAATCAGTAGTGGAGTCCGAGGGGCTGACACTATCGGACAGCATTTTTGCTGGCCTTTTCTTCTAGCGCACCCTTCTAACTCTTCCTAGCTCTTCCTAGCTCTTCCTAGCTCTTCCTAGCCCTTCCTTGATCCATCGAAGGTTGGCTTGCGTTTTTCGAGGAAGGCCTTTGCCCCTGCCTTCATGTTTTTGGGAATCAACACCGCTTGGTGCTCCATTTCCAGCTCCAGCTGCCGCTCAAAACTGTTGTCCATGGCGGCGTCCACGGTTTCGCGAATGCGAACAGACGCATCCGGCGACGAGTTTTTCAATATGGCTACCGCCTTGGCGGTTTCTGCGTCGAGATCCTCATCGGGCACAGCGCGCCAGATCAGCCCCCATTCTTCCGCTTGGGCTGCGCTCACTCGCTCGCCCAATAAAGCCATACTCAAGGATCGAGCTCGTCCCACCCGGCGAGGTAAATTCCAGGTGGTGCCCATATCTGGGACGATACCAAGATTTGGCCCGAAAGTAGCCACAAAGAAAGCGCTTTGGGCGGCTATTGTGATATCACAGGCCAACGCTAGCCCAAGTCCACCACCCGCTGCGGGACCGTTAACCCGGGCAACAGTCGGCACCGGACAGTTCTTTAAATCCGCTAGCGCCTTATTGAAGTAGTCGGCGCCTGCGTCAGCAGTGGGCTTACCGGCGCTTTCTGCTGGAGAGCCGCCGTCGGCCACCTGATTTAGATCCGCCCCGGCACAAAACCCCCTGCCCTGACCGGTAATAACCAGCGCCCGCACTGATGGATCCTCTTGCACCTTCAAAACGCCTGCGCTGATACCCTGCATGAGCCCGTTGGTCATGGCGTTCATCTGATCAGGACGATTCAGCCGCAGCCATGCGACGGAATCCCATACGCTGTAAATCACTGAATCTGTTGCCGACATAATCTCTCTCCTCTTTTTCCCTTAGGGCCGTTATTCAATCGCTCGCTATCGCGTTTAAGATCAGACGCCATGGCGACCTCAACAATTGCCGGTGCACGAACAAACCGGCGCATCGAAAGTTCCCCGCATACTCGTCTAATACACGCTTATAGCCCTACCTCCCGGGTAAGATCAAGGGTCTGCCTCGTCGCCAACGGGAACCTTGATTGCCCGCGTCTGGGGAACTCGAGCTGCACTTTACGGGTAAGATACAAGGGACTTTAGGAGGTGACATGAAATTTGGATTAGCGTTCGCAAGCAGTATCAGTATCGACGGACCGGCAACCATCGAGATTTGTAAAAGAGCCGAAGGAGCGGGTTTTGAATCGGTGTGGGGCGGCGAACACGTCATCCGGCCTGACGCTATCGAGTCGGCCTACCCCTACACCAAGGATGGCAAAATCCCTATGGAACCGGACACGCCAGTACCCGACCCCCTCATCTGGCTGAGCTATGCGGCAGCCGTTGCACCTACCCTGAAGCTGGGTACCTGCATCTTAATCGTGCCTCAGCGAAACCCACTGATCTTGGCCAAGGAGCTGGCAACCCTAGACCAGCTCTCTGGCGGCAGAGTGGAACTTGGGCTTGGTGTTGGCTGGATGAAAGAAGAATTTGACGCTCTGGGTATTCCATGGTCCCAACGGGGGGCTAGGAATGATGAGTACATCGACGTCATGCGGGCGTTATGGGCCGGCCCCCATGCTGAATTCCATGGCGAATTCATTGATTTTGACAAGGTCACCTGTAGCCCTCGACCGGTAAACGGCAACATCCCAATTTTGGTAGGTGGCGATACCGATGCCGCCATTCGCCGGGCGGTAAAGCTAGCGGACGGGTATTTCCCCGGTGAAGGTGACACTCAACGATTAGCCGACCTGCTTGGCCGGGTAAGAGCGGCCTGTGACCAAGCCGGCCGGGATCACAAAACCTTAGAAGTGAATGCCATGTTTGGATCCCAAATGGCGGATCCGGAACGAGGTATCTCAGACCTTCGCAACTTGGGGGTAGGACGGATCATGCTGCCGGCGTTTTTCTTTGCCGGCCCAGGCGGCCTCGATCGCCTGAGCCAGTTTGGTGAACGTTTTATCAAAGGACAGAACTAGCACGCCCAACGGCTCGCGATGCTAGCGGTGTATCGCGGGCCTTTTTTTCCGTCTCATCTTTCAGCCAACGCCCCGGTGTGGAGTTTTTAACCAACCCATGGTGTTGGCGACATTCCTCCGGCTCGCATGAGACCTTTCTTCAGGCCTCTGCACAGGCAATGGGCTTTTCACCGCGGATCGTCGCCCGATAACCCAGACGGGTTTCCGGGAAGTAGTCAAATGCGGCAAAGTGCTGGACGCAGCGATTATCCCAGAACACCACAGTGCCGGGCTGCCAACTCACCCGGCACTGGATATTTGCCGAGTAAGCCACGTGATCGTAAAGCAGCTGCAACAGTGCCTGACTCTCACGGCGGTTAAGCTCCATGATTCGGCTGACGAAGCCAACATTTACGTAAAGCGCCTTGCGCCCGGTATCTGGATGCACTCGCACCACAGGGTGGATCGCCGAGGGTAGCTCGTCGAGTTTTTTGGCCCCGCTAACATACAGATAATGCCCAATAGGGTCGTGCTTTGCGGTCAAGATCTGCACAAATGCCTGTAAAGCCGGTGACAAAGACTCATAAGCCGCGTACATGTTTGCAAATAACGTGTCACCACCAGCGTTGGGTACCACCTCCATTCGCAGCATGGATAGACCCGGCGGCTCGCTCTCACTGGAAACATCTGAATGCCAGCCCTCGCCGGCGGCGCGCTTGCTGTTGTGATCCGCCTTGATTTGGATGAGTTCCGGAGGAATCTCTGGTGGGTTCATGGGCCTTGTCAGCGGCTCTCCAAGCCGATGGGCAAAATCCGCCTGCTGTTGCAGCGTCATCACTTGTGCTCTGGCGACTACGATGCCGCGCTCGGCAGCCAGCTGTTTTAGCTCATCGATCTCCGGCGCGCTCATGGTGTTCAGCTGTATCTCTTGGCCCAGTTCAGCGCCCAGCCCAGGAGTGATGTTTTGATGCGCCAACATGCGGTTCTTCCTATATTTTTTCGTAGATATACGCGGATGACGTGGCTTAACGTCGACCCCAATGCCTCGGCTGGTATCCCGCCCACAATCTTGCCGCGCTCCCATTAACCTAGCAAAAGTTACACTGGGAGCAACTCAAAATCCCCTTTGCTGCCCCGCCTTTATTGGATCAGAGCAGCCTTACTCTTGGGCAAAGCTCTGTACTGTCTCTCGAGCTATTTGCTGTAAGTAACGAGCCTCTTCCATGGGCAGGCGCCCGAAATAGTCGTAAGCAACCCCATCAAGGTCGTCTCTGTATAGGGTCAGATAAACCACACAAGCCCCAAGGTAAGTGCCTCGCAAATTAGGATGGGTACCATCAAAGTCCATGTGAAGTGAAAAGTCTGGTCGCTGTTGATAGGAGCGAGCGTAGGCAAGACCCACAGGAATCACCTGGGCTTTTGCTGCCTGCCCTGCTTCGACATAGGTTTCGCTCACCGTGGTGATCATGTCTTTGTGAGCACCAGAGTGGGGGGCCACATAGGCATGGGTCATGTAGAGCATGGGCTTGGCGCCGCTTTGACGCACTTTGTCTGAATAGCGCACCGCCGTATCAATGAACACTTGGCGCGCTTGGGGTGTTAGTGGTTCGAAACTCCCCCCTTGCATAACCACCGCTTGGAACCGCTGCGCTGAACCGATCTGTCCCGGCGACAGGAGCCAATCCAAGTTGTGGTGCATCAGCTTAGCGCCGCCAATGGTTGCTGACTTAAACCCGAAGCTGTCTGCAGGGAGGTTGGGGTGACGCTCTATCGCCATGCGCTCTACGTGGTTGTGCAGGCTGTCGTTGTAATACAGATAGCTGTTACCAACGAACAGTACCCGAGTAAGCGGGTCCTCCTGAGGCGCCGCGCTGTGCGCAAAAGCACTGAACGCTAGCAATATCGATGAGAATATACGTTGAATCATTTGTGTCCCGTGAACCGAAGGCTGAGCCAGACATTACCAATGCCCCTGCCCTGTGCAAACCTCATACTGGCTAAAGAACGTGGCGGGAGGGTCGACTTGAGAAGGTCACAAATCTGGTTTTAGCTCCTAAGGCTCCAGCTCTGGGCGTTCGCCTTCTTGGGTTTCGCAAAGCTTGAACACCCTTATGGCAACCCTCTTTTATGGCAAATCCCTCTTATGGTAGACCATTGGTACTGCTAGTTAGTTTTGCGTGGCGTCCTGGGCCAGCGATCAAGGTACACCTGTAGCAACTCGATTAACGTGCCGTCCGGATCCTTGCACACCGCAACATCGGCAAGGCGCTGATGACATTGAACCGGTGGCGAAATGAAGGCCACGCCCTCGGCCTGCAGGCGCTTGAAATCTGCCTGCAGATCTTGCGATGCCAAACACAGGCGCACCAGCCCGAGATCCGTATTTTGCAGCGGCGCCCGCTGCTCTAACCCCGCGAATTCCGTCAGATCAAGTTTGGGCAACCCTTTGCCCAACTGCATAATACAGGCCCTGCCCGATGCCTGTGTCGGCACATCCAGTGCCCGGGCTGCGCTCTCTGGCAGGGTATTGGGTTGCTGGGCCTCTAAATCCAGATATGGAATGCTGGGCATCAGCACTTCAAAACCTAACTTTTCGTAGAAGCCAATGGAAACGTCCAGGTCCGCCACGTTTATGTTGATATGCCCCCACCTTAAACGGTGACTCATCTCGCCCCTCCATGTTTTTGCGCACTAACCTTTTTACCCACGAAACCATTCCTGCACTTCCTACCACTAGGCCCAAGGAGGGCCAGTGTTTGATCCCGGGGCAGGCCTCTTATCAGCACACGTGTACTTCCTGGATATATCGGC
>JAQWIX010000109.1 GCA_029248675.1 Pseudomonadales bacterium
TAGTGCCAAACCAAAAACAATAGGAATAAAGCGTGGACGGTCCTCATTCTTAGCATCACGGTACCAACCGCAAAGGAACGCAATAGCCGGTGACTTTTGGTCGAGCCAAAGATCTTCTCCAACCCAAAGGCGAGCATTCTCAGTGGCCATACCACCACCTTGAAGTAAAACGACTAAAGCAGCGATCAATGGAATGGTGCCGGAACGCGGAATCGAACCGCGGACCTACTGATTACGAATCAGTCGCTCTACCAACTGAGCTATCCCGGCAGGGTTGGCACTACAGCTTAGTGGCTGTGGATGGCCAGACTTGCTCTCTATCGGGGCAGCGCCCGTTCAGAAAACGGGCCACAGTATAACTACTGGGCCATCTGTTACGAAAGATAACTTTCTAGAGAATGCACATCTAAGCGAGTACGCTGGATCTCGGATCAAACAACAATGAATAAGGATCACCATGAAATCAGTTTTCTTTGCCCTTGCCCTGCTCCTGTCGAACATCGCCCTAGCCGGCCATCACCAAGCAAACGAAATGTCCCCCAACGTCGCGGTAGCAAAAGCCGGATACGATGCTTTTAACACCGGTGACATGGACGCTTGGCGAGCTGTTCAGGCGGCCGATACCGTATGGACCATTCAGGTTGGCCTCCCCTATACCGGCACCTACGTGGGGCCAGCAGCGGTGGAAGCGGGCATCTTTGGGCCCATAGGCGCTATGTGGCCCGACTTTAAAGTGGAGCCAATTCATTTTTACGAGTCGGGCAATACGGTATTCGTTCACGCGCGCATGACCGCCGAGGGACTGGATACCGAGTCCGTACACATGATTAAAATCGAAGACGGTAAATACGCGGCATTCCAACCCTTCGACGATTCGGCGGCAATGATGAAAGCTGCGAAATAACGACTAGCACCATTTTTGGACCACAAGAAAAGCCCCGAACTTGCGGTTCGGGGCTTTTCGATTTGGCCTGATAAATTGTAAGGCGACTCGCAGATGGTC
Source organism: Pseudomonadales bacterium (assembly GCA_029248675.1). GTDB lineage: Bacteria > Pseudomonadota > Gammaproteobacteria > Pseudomonadales > Azotimanducaceae > UBA4421. The sequence continues at coordinate 1,004 of JAQWIX010000109.1, forward strand.
TAATTTGCCCAGCGTTTTGCCTCAACGGTCATACTGGTCTGTTCCAGCTTGCGGGTATCACCAATCTGAGAAAGGTAGGCTGCCATTTGCTCAGAAGCCTGCATCCTTGTAACTGCCTCCATTAGTTTGCCCCGACTATCGGCAACAAAGGTAATAAAGTGTGTGCCGGGCATGGCGCCAGAAGCTATGTTGCGACCGAAGTAAACGGCGCCGGGGAAATTCTGAATTTCAGCAGATCCCCACATCTGATTGAATGCCGCCATAAACGCCGGAGCGTCTGTTACCGTTAATCCATAAATAATGCTCACAGGATTAGCGCTGGTGATATCCCCTTCGCCAACCTTTGCGCGCAAAATAGCGTAAGTATTTTCCCACTCTGGCTCCGTCAGCTTTTGCATGGAGCTTTGAAAGGCTCGCCAACCACGATCGTCTGCTACGGCCATTGCTGATTCGTCCATTGCAGCGGTGTTGGCATAGAAGACATTGACCTGATGTGTGCTTTTGTAATCGCCATTAACTAGGTTTTGCAAAAGTACTACGGTATTGGGTGTGGCCTTGCCTGCATCCGACGAGCGCCACTTGTCCATAGCGGCAACGACTGCAGCCGGATCATCCGCCACAAAGCCGAAGCTCTGACCGTAGAACAACGGTCCTGAAGCATGGTCATCGGCGACAGCAAGTGACGCCGAGAGCGATAACACAATCAATGAGATGAGCTTTTTCATGTTTTTCCTTTTTATTGTAATTCACGAACCAGAACTACGCCGCCGACATCCGCTAGTCGCGAATACCGGCGACTACTCACGACCGAACAACTAGTCGTTCACGCCGTAAATCGCACGCTCAAAGGCCGTTAAGGTAGCAACGGCCTTTGGATCCAAAAAGGGTAAGACCTGAGTCGCAAAAATACCGAACACCTCACGCTCTCGATCAATCCAGAAATAGGAATTGAATAACCCGGCCCAAGAGCCTGAACCGGCTGGGCGACCGTGGTCAGTGCCCTGAGTGTGGAGCAGCAGTCCCAATCCCCAGGTGGTGGCTGCACCAAAACCCACGTCCAAGTCATGGCTCAACGCCGGCATCTGAGTTGCGCAGGGTTTTATGTTCAGGCTACCTATCTGATGGTGAAACATGGCTTCTATGGTCTGGGGCTGCAATATCGAGCCGTTGGTGCCCTGACCCTGATTAAGTATCGCGGCTAGCAGCAGCCCATAGTCTTGTATGGTTGAATACAAGCCACCGCCGCCGCCATAAAAATTGGCGCTTCCCGGGGCTTCCGGGGCAGGCTGCATGGCCGGAGATGTCACCAGTTCATCTTCCACTCGAGCCATCATAAATACCGCCCGATCCATCTTTTCTGCCTCGAACTCAAAGGTAGTGTCAACCATGCCTAAGGGCTGAAAGATGTGCTCGGAGAAATACCCCATTAGGCGCTGACCGCTGATTTGCTCTACCAAATACCCCAGCCAATCGGTGCCGATACCGTATTCCCAATCGGTTCCTGGTTGAAACGCGAGAGGGGCATTCAGCATCTCGCGACCCGCCCCTACTCCGGCGGTAAGCCCCTTCGATTGCAACGTAAACGCATCTTGGTTCCAGATGCTGTAAACGAAACCTGAGGTATGGGTGATCAGCTCGCGAGCGGTCGGCGCCCTACTCGCCGGCTCATAAAGCGGTTCTCCGTCATCACCAAACCCTTGCAGAACGGCAAGGGCTTCAGACTCGGGTAGATAGTGATTTATGGGTTGATCAAGTTCGAGCTTGCCTGCTTCCACCAGTTGCAGCGCGGCAACAGTGGTTACTAGCTTGGTCATAGAAGCGATGGCGAAAATCGAATCTTGCCCAGCTGGCAAGCTCGCTTCTGCGTCGCGGCAGCCCGCCGCGTGGACCATTAACGGCCCACTTTTGTCGCCAACCAATCCCGATGCAAAAACAAGATCGCCGCGATCGACGGCTAGATCTAAGACTCGTCGCGCCTCATAGAGCCGATCAACTTCAACACTCACTCTCATCCCCCTGCCCGTATGAACGGTTTCGGGCTAGCACCAATTTGAAAGACGAGGGCTGACTGAATTCAACCAGCAGCCCGCGCGAAAAAAACAAAAACGTCTACATGGACGCTAACTTTGTCATCTCGATGCTGTAGCCCTGACGTTCAGAGCAAGTTAACACCTCATCAAAGGACGCTTGAATCGCCGTACCTTCGGCAGCCCACGCGTTCTCTGTACCGACGCGGTCTTCGGCATTACCCCAAAAATCCGTCCAGACAAAATCGAATGTGGGCGGCACGTCATTGTGCAATTCGACTTCTGACTCTTCAAAAGATGGGACTTGGGCCAAGAAGTTATAAGTCGTCGCACCCACTTCGGCCTCATGGGCGTCCAAGAATGGCACGAACTGGCCGGTAACTACGGCCCGGAGGTCCGCTGGCTTTTTGCCTTCGTTAAAGGAGCAAAAACTATAGCCAACATAGGCATCTGCGCCCACGTGCTGGGGACCAGCCAGTGAGGGAGTTCGTGGCTGATATACATCTAAACCGTAGACATTGGCCCAGTTATCACCTCCACACGTCTCAACGCCAGGAAAACTCTCTTCCAGTTTCGCTTCAATACCCGATTCCTGATAGGCAGCCCAACCGGCATCCCGGGCTTCTTTGTTCGGCCACATTAAAAGAGTGAGCCGATCAAAACTGTCAGAGGTCCAGCCCTGCGTAGTTAGGGAGGCACCCATCAAAGAGTCCAGGCCCAATTCTGTAACAGCCTGAGCCCACATTTCATTGCGCTGGGTCACGAGTTCCGGCGTGGCGTTCTCTCCATTTGAGCACCAAACAAACTCGTTATACCGAACCGGGGCCATTTGATTAGCCTCAGGAGCCTCGACCATCGCCGGCGCTGCTGCCGCAGCCTGCGTCTCAGGGGAAGTGCTCTCTGCACAGCCGCCTAAGACCAGTAGCGCCAATCCAATCGAACCAATTACTTTCGTCATGTCTTTTCCTTTTTCTTCTTTTTATTCAGCGGTCTATTTGAGCCGACTATGCGGCCTATCGTTTTACAGGTGCGCTGTGCACTTAATCTCGATTTTGAATGCTGGATCCACTAACGCCGAAACGCCTACCAACGTTTGAGTAACGTCGGGTCGGCCGCCATAGGCCGCCGCCCGAGCGCCAAACACCTCTTGCACTTGGGCCATCACCGAGGGCATGTCGGTTACAAAAACCGTTTCCTCGACGACATTGTCCATGGTGGCGCCGAATTCCGCCAAAACAGCAGCTACATGTTGGTACGCGAGGATCGTCTGTTCAACAACACTTTCCGGGGCACCGCCATGCTCGTCAGCACCAACCTGCCCCGACAGGTACAAAATGTCTCCAACTTGAACCGCTTGGGCTATGAGTTCCGCGTATGGCCCGCTGCGAAATACCTTTCTATCCATAAATCTCGTTCCCCCTAACGTGAACGTGACAGCGCTCTCAACTGACGTTTAGCTAGACATCAGCCCTTATGTCGAAGGTTCTAGCGATGGGTGCGCCTGCCAGAAAAGGGCCGACGTTATCGATGAATCCGGTTTCCATGCGCCAACCCATATAGGCTTGCTGATGTTCTGCCGTTTCCCACTGCTCCAATAGAAAAATGCTCTTGGTCTCTTGATCCACATAGGTTTCGACCTTTTCACAACCCGCATAATTGCGTGTGTCGACCAAGGCTCCCTTCATCACTTCTAGAAACTCGTCCAAGGTCTCAGGCTTAGTTGGCATTTCCAATGTGACTAGTACGCTCATATTTCCCCCTGTGATCGACCGATAGTCTCAACACGGTCAACTGTTTTATCTGAAGCGACGAACCGTTCGTCGTTACTCACTTCTCGTTTTCTCCCTGACGCCAAGGCTACCAGGCCGTTTAGCACGCTAGGCCGCTTCGTGCATTTCTTTCAATTCGTCATAGGTCATCGTCGACGCGACATCAAAGTTCTCGTCAAGAATCTCGTAGATGGGACCGTTATCGTAGGGCCGAAGGCTGAAAAGAATGATGACGTCACTGTCTCCACCACCCTCGGTGTGGGGCTCAATGTCCGGCTTACCCGCCTTATACGTACCCGCAGGACGAACCTCTTTAAGCTGCCCGTCCGGGGTATAAATACGGTGTTCACCTTTGACGACGAACGTATGGAAGGCTGCTACGTGACGATGCATGACGATTTTTTCATTGGCGGAAAACTTGAAAAGAACATCGACAACTTTTGCCGTGTCGTCGACATCTAATATAGAAAGCCAAATATGCTCTGTATCTGGCAGAGCCTTCCAATCGACCTTGGATTCGTCAAAATTATCGTTACTCATGGACACTCTTTGTTTTTGTTATTGAGCATTACCAAATATAACTCGGCGCAACATGCTTCTTAGCTACTCACGGGAACCTCTAAAGCGACCAAGCTCTTAAGCAAATCGCGGCCGGCAGTGCGGGGATTTACATCTTTATCGATCTTGGCAATTTTACCGCTGGCATCAATGTAGAAGGTCCAGCGCTTTGAGAAACCCATCGAGGCCAAGACACCGTAAGCCTTGCTTACGTCTTTCGCTTCGTCAGACAAAATAGGGAAGTTTGCGTTGTTCTGTTCCGCAAAGGCTTTGTTTGTCTCCAGATCGTCGGTGCTCGCCATGAAAAACTCCACGTCGAATCGCCGCACTTGTCTCTTACTGTCGCGTACCGATTTACACTCGATGGTACACCCTCCGGTAAAGGCCTTTGGAAAAAAGGCCAACACCACATGCTTGCCTCGCAAATCAGACAATTGATAGGTCTGCCCATCAGTCGCCTGCAACGTCCAATCTGGCGCCATATCCCCGACATCCAAGGACGCATAAACCCCGGGCGCCATCACCAATAGGCAGGCGGTCAAAGCGCTTTTGATCATGGTGCGAATATTCATATCGTTAAACCTTCCTTTTTACCGATCCGTCGTCGTGAAGCTCACCATTCGTTTGGCTAGTGCCTTCCTAACAAGCCAGTAGAGCCAAGTTCTTTTCAGCAACCCTTGAAACAGCTTCTTTGCGCTCAATCTCTCGATCTACTGAGAGAGGGCTGACAAATTTGTGTTAACAGTTACCTGACTAAGAAGAATACATTTCTGAGTCTTGGCATCAAGCCGGCAAGGGGACGATTTTCAGACTTTCTCAAGTTTTACTAGTTGGAATTGAGATCACCTCCAAGACTACTGCTCACTGGGCTGCTGATTTTCGGAGATTTGATCTCGACTCCATCGAAGCTGCGCTTCGCAGGCATCCAGTTCGTGCTGCAGCCTGTGAATTTCAGCTCGCAGGCTATGCTCAAGCTCCCGAACAGCACTGGCAGAAGACAAAGATGCTGTTGCATTGATAGCGTCGACGCTGGCGACTTCGTCGCTCAGCTGATGAATGTGTCGCTGCAGCCGATCTAAGCGCTGCTCCAGCAGCCCTCGATGGATTAGTTGGTCATGTTGCATTGGCTATCCTGGACTTGGACAAGGCTGGTTCGAACAATGAGCAAATAGTTCGTAACCAACACCTTACAATGGGGCCGACCGAGGCAGAGCGAAGCCCTGATCGATCATCGCCCTTCTCAGAGCTTCGAGTCGCCGCCGGTTCTTACCTAGGTCAGAAAAACCAACCCGCGAAGCGGATCGCACCACCACACTGCCACTTCGAACGCGAAACTCCAGGTCATCAACAAATCTCAGCAGACGAGTGGTGCCTTCGGCCCTCAGTTGATCCTCGGTGAGGTGGGTCACGTCATATCCAGGCTGTTGGGACAAATAGGTAGCAATGCCCGCGAGTAACAGCCGAGCGTCATCTTGCCCCCCGACCTTGCCATCTGCCCCTGCGCTGACAATGGGCGCTATATATCGGGGGGATGTTTCGGGTTCATCACTACACACACAATTTGGTGAGGCAGGACAAGGTGCCAAATAGTAACCGTCCTCTGACATGGCAAACGCTCCAGAGCCAATTAAAAAAAGAATCAATCCCAAGCCCCACGGGCCCATCAAGGGGACACTGTTAAATCGCCGGTGCATGCAAAGCCTCTGTCGGTGAACCCTTTGTTTGGAGGGTCCGTGTGTTTTGAACTGGCATGTGCCGAACCTCTCGTTGTTAGAAATCTGTCTATCGAGGCCCTCTTTGCTGAAGCCTTCTGTGCAAGAGTACTCTTTACAGGAGTTCTCTTTGCAGGAATTTTCTTTGCAACATTTCGCTCTAAAAGGCCCTTTGTCGAGAAGCCTTTTATAGAGGCTCGCTCTAGGCAGCCGTTTTTGTGCGACCTGTTTTCGTAAGCACTGGGTTTAGGCTCCTTTATTTGATCACCTTTTTTGATCACCTAGGAATCGTGACGACCTTCGGG
>JAQWIX010000120.1 GCA_029248675.1 Pseudomonadales bacterium
CCCGAGGACCCGGGCAGGCTAAAAATTAGAGTGCCGTTGGCTATGCCGCCCACGGCCCGAGATTGAATGGTCGAGGTGCCAATATCGTCGTAGGACAGCTGCCGAAATAGTTCCCCAAAACCCTCAATATGCTTGTCAAACAGCGGGGTTAGGGCTTCTGGGGTGCTGTCCCTGCCGGTGAAGCCGGTACCGCCGGTGGTCACGACCACCTGGACGTTGGGATCTGCTATCCACGCCGACACTGACGCGCGCATGGCGTAGACGTCGTCGGGCACAAGTTGGCGGTCCACCAAACTGTGCTGATCCGCCGCAATAAATTCGGCGAGTAGGTCGCCAGATTTGTCGTCGGCAAGGGTTCTTGAATCTGAAATAGTGAGTACTGCAACACGGAGATTGGGCATAGGCTTAATTGCACATTTTCTAACGAGTAGCTAGAGTACCCGGATTTTCAGGACAGTCCAAAAACGTGGCAAATCAAGTAATTGAAGGGGATCGCTTGTTCTTCATAGCGGAGAGCTTGGCACAAGAGTTTTCCTCGTTCCCCGACACCGATTTAGAGCAAAAACCCGCACCGGGTCTGCTCTCTCAGCGAGACATTAATCACCTCAACGATAGCATCGCGTCGTTGGACATTGACGCCTATGTGGAGCAGGTCATCGCTCCGGCAGAAGCGCAGGGACGCAAGGCCGCACCAGAAATTGTCCGGCAGCTAGGGCGCCTGCTGGAAGAAAAAAGCAGCGGACCCTACTACCAGGCCATTTTAGAAATGGATTTTGGTGGCGGCCAAAGCCGTCAGATCGGTTTTATCGCCCAAGACCGCTCCACTGAACTGGGCAGCTGGATGCCGCAGCACCATTTGATGGCTGTAGAATTTGCGGAACAGTGCTCGGCGCGGGTCATGCCCATTGTCACCTTTATGGACACCCCTGGGGCCGATGCCGGCGAAGAAGCCAACGCCCACAACCAAGCCCACAGTATATCTCGTCTAATTACCTCAATGAGCAATGTGCACGTTCCCAACGTGGGCATTATTTTTGGGGTCGGTTATTCCGGTGGCGCCATTCCGCTGGCGGCCAGTAATCTGATTCTGTCTCTGCGTGATGGCGTATTTAGCACCATCCAGCCTGCGGGCTTGGCGAGCATCGCCAGGCGTCTGAACCTTTCTTGGCAGGAATGCGCTAAGTACGTGGGTGTCTCCGCCCCGGAACTGCACAAGCAAGGCAACATTGACGCCATTGTAGATTACAGCCCCACAGATTCGCCGGAAAAGACCGAAAACTTGCGGGCGGCCATTGTGGGCAGTTTGACTAATATCGAAAGTCAGACAGCCGAATTTGTGTCCGAGAACCCCTACATTCTCGACCATTACCGGCAAAGTCTGCTGCGCTATCTGAAAGATCACACAGAAGGCGACAAGGCTAAGCCGGTCAGCCCCATGAGCTTCAGCGGTACCCGAAACCCCACCGAGTATTTAAACGTATTTGGTATTTCCTACCGCTACTTGCGGTACCTGCGAGTGCGTAAGCGTATCAAGGCAACCAGCACTCAGCAGTACGGGCGCTTGGCCCCTCAGGAAATGCCCTCAGGGGAACTGCATATCCGTGCAGATCGGGAACGACGCCAGACCTTTTTGTATTGGCTCCAAGATCCGGACAAGGTGGTTTACGACGACAGTCTGGCCAAGGCTTGGCGCAACTATCTGGATAAACGCCAAGCGGTAAACGACGAGCGGGGCCGCATTGCGCAAATGATTTTCGGTGAGCCGAAACAAAACTATGAAAACGCGCGCAATACCGTCGTCGCAACCTTTGGTGCGTTCCTATACAACCGCTGGAAAAAAGAAGCCGCAGGCAACTTGGCGGCGCTCAAAGATTATTTACACAGCGTCACGGATACGCGCCAGATCCTGCAGGTGGATGCCATTGCTGCGCCGAAGGACCTGTTGCAGGCCATTCGAAATAACGACGCGCTGGCTAGCTTGCTGCGAGGACAGTTTTCCTACGAAGGCCGTAAGCTGTTGAGCGAGGATAGCGCCTCGGACAGCTATGTGGCGAAACAACTTATCGCCGAACTGAACATGGTGATCACCGGCCCACGCTTAGAAGGTGCCGAGGGAGCCAGCGACATTCAGGCGAATCGGGCATTTTTAGCAGCGGCGCTGCCGGAATTTATTCCTGCCCTTGTCGATCGCGCGGTTCCTGTGGCCATTGCGGATATGAACGTGTTGGACGTGTTGCTCCACGAAGACCTGCGTCAGGACTTTATTGCCGAGTGCGAAAATCTGCTGTTATTTGACGGGGTTTACGATCAGGCGCTGTCGCGATTGGAAAGCGTGGCTCAAGAAGCCCAAGGTTCACAGTCGCTGTCAGAAAAGTCTTTGGGCGAGTTCTTGCAGGGGGCGCTGTCAGCGGCGGCACCGGAAGACAGTCTGGCCGAGCACCAAGCGAAGTTTTTCGATTGGTACGATAGGGCCAGCAAGATGTCCAAGAGCGCGGAGTTTTTCCAAACCGTGGAAGAGTGGAAGAAACTGAGTTTCACCCACTTGTCTGATGCGCTATTCGTGGTGGTGACCTACCTGTTCACCAATTTGTTGCAAAGCTACATAGGCGCCCAGCGCGACGGTAAGACCTACCAAGGTCGGATCGCTCCGCGCAACATTGGCCGGCGGAAAGACTTTTGGAACCGCTTGGATATGGCCTATAACGATTTGCAGATTCAGCGTGTGCTGAGGGATGTAAAGGCCGGCACTACGTTTTCTTATCAGGATATCATTGACCGATACATTGATGGTTGGGAAAGCCGTTACGACGACTTGCTTAGCTCTGATCCTTGTTCCTTCCCTGGCTTCCGACTGTCCATTGAAGGCGCATTGAACAAAGACTTGCCGCCCTGTGGTGTGGTCACCGGCATCGGCGATTTCAAGGGTGAGTCAAAGACCCGGGTCGGGGTAGTGATTTCCAATGTGCAATTCCAAGCCGGCGCCTTCGACATGGCCAGCGCTGAGAAGGTGATTCGTCTGTTGGTGGAATGTGCCGAACAAAGCCTGCCTGTGGTTTGTTTTATTTCCTCTGGTGGCATGCAAACCAAGGAAGGCGCCGGGGCCCTGTTTTCTATGGCGGCGGTCAATGACCGTATTACCCGCTTTGTACGTGACCACGACTTACCTGTCATCGTCTTTGGTTTTGGCGATTGCACCGGGGGTGCTCAAGCCAGTTTTGTCACCCATCCGCTGGCCCAGACCTACTACTTTTCTGGCACCAGCATGCCCTTTGCAGGACAAATTGTGGTGTCGTCGAATCTGCCCCTGAAGTCGATTTTGGCGAACTACCTTTCCGCAACCCCGGGATCTATGCAGGGATTGGTGCAGCACCCGTTCTATACCGAGATCGACGAGCAGTTGCGACTGGTGGATCCATCCATTCCTGCGCCTCTGGAGAGCGTTGAAGAGGTTGTGGAACGCGTGCTCAGCGGTGGTTTGGCCGAGCAACGACCCATTGTGGTGGCTCAGCGTGAAGTCTTTGCTCCGGAAGATCTGATTAAACCGGTGAAAAAAGTTCTGATTCACGCCCGTGGCTGTACTGCGGCCAAGCTGATCCGTATTGCCCAGCAGCAAGATGTGAATGTGGTGCTGGTCCAGAGTGACCCGGACATGGAGTCCATGGCGGCAGATCAATTGCGACCGCAAGACACCTTGGTCTGTATAGGCGGTAACACCCCGGACGAAAGTTACTTGAACGCCAAAAGTGTTCTCAACGTGGCCCAAATGCACGGCGTCGACAGCTTGCATCCGGGTATCGGTTTCTTGTCTGAAAACTCTGACTTTGCAGACATGGTGCGTAATCGCGGCATCAACTTTATCGGTCCGCCGGTGCAAAGCATGGAAACCATGGGCAACAAGTCCAATGCCATTAACACCTCTATTCGGCTCAATGTGCCGGTAGTACCCGGCAGCCACGGCATCATGACCGATGTGGAAAAGGCCGCCGTGGTCGCTCAAGAAATCGGTTACCCGATACTGATCAAGGCCGTACACGGTGGTGGTGGTAAGGGTATTCAACTGGTGAATGGACCTGAGGAGTTCGAGCAGCTTTTCTATCGGGTTGGTGTGGAGGCTAGAAGCGCGTTTGGTAACGGCGACGTTTACCTAGAAAAGTACGTAACCTCCCTGCGTCACATCGAGGCCCAGCTGCTGCGTGATACCCATGGCAACACCCATGTTCTGGGGATTCGCGATTGCAGCGTGCAGCGGGACAAGCAAAAGGTCATCGAAGAATCCGGTTCCACCATGCTGCCCAAGAAGTTGCTGGACACGGTATTGCGATCTACCGCGGACATCGCTAACGAAGTTGGCTACGTCGGTGCAGGTACCGTGGAGTTTATTTACGACCTGAAGTCGAATGCGGTGTATTTCATGGAAATGAACACCCGCTTGCAGGTGGAACACCCTGTGACCGAGTGGACGTCTGGCGTCAACATCGTGGCCGAACAGTTCCGCATCGCCTCCGGCGAGTCCATTGCCAAGCTCAAGGTGAAGTCCGATGGTTATTCCATCGAGGCGCGGGTAAATGCCGAGCGTATCTTGCAGCAAGCTGACGGCTCTCTGGTCTTCAGGCCGCACCCTGGCGAAGTTCAGGAATGCGAATTCCCGTAAGAAGAGGGCGTAGAGATCATTACGACGGTAGGTCCGGGCAAGTTCATCTCGCCATATTACGACAGTATGGTGGCCCAGATTATTGTGCACGCCAAAGACCGGGATGCGGCTGCGGACAAGCTGATCGCCTACCTCAACAAGGTAACGATTACCGGCATTTGCACGAACATGCCGCTACTACGCTTAGTGTTGGCGGACGATGTGTTCCGCAAGGGTGAGTACGACACCGACTACTTACCCCAGTTGCTTCAGCGTACGGATATCGAAAAACTCATCGGTGAAATCAACGCAAGCGGCGGCGCTGGTGGGGGTATCGATGTGGAGAGCATCCAGATTGACGGTACCGACGAGTTGAAAGTACTGGCACCCGCAACGGCAATCTTCTACAGCACACCATCGCCATCGGAGCCTGAATACGTCAGCGTTGGCGATGTCATCGACCTAGACCATACCCTGTGCCAGCTTGAGGCCATGAAGATCTTTAACCCGCTGGCGTTAAAAGACTTTAATGCCGAAGGCGATGTTTATGATCCATCACGCCGTTATCGGGTGACACGGGTAAATATGAGTAATGGGCAACAGGTCAACGTAGGGGATCTGCTCTTCGTTGTAGCGCCTGTCTAGCTGAGAGCCTCACCATTGGTCTAGGCTATGCGAATCGCGCCGGTTCTGGCGCGATTGGTTCTACAATGATTTAGTGGAACTGGGGAGGATAGCCTCAGCTTGGTTGTTAACCCCGACAAATCATCACATCGCAGGGGGTGCGGTTTAGCACACCACGTGCGGTGGATCCGATCAGCATACGATTAATGGCGCTGCGGTTGTTGCTTCCCATGACGATTAAGTCGGCCCCAAAAGCTTTGGCTGCGGCTAAGATCTCGGCCTTGGGATCGCCCATATGAAGTTCCACCGCGCCGGCACTGAATCCCGACGCTTCTGCCGCGGCATCTACCTTGGTTTGGGTTTGCTGTTTGATTTCTTCTGTAAGTTCCGCAAAGGACCAGCTTAACCCTGCCGCCGCATCTGGGCCTGCGAACGCCCTAGTTAACGGAGGAATCACCGAAAGAATTTTTACGTTAGCGCCTTTTGTGAAAGAGGATGCTTGCTCCAAAACATTGGTCATATGGTCGCCAGTTTCCACGGCAATCAGCACGTTTTTGTAGGCTTGGCTGCTACTGTCAGGGTGTACAGCAAGCACATCACAGTCTGTGGCATTCAAAACGGCGTGTGTGGTGGAGCCTAAGAGCCGCTGAAACCCGCGTCGATTGTGAACGCCAATGACCAGTAAACTTGCGTTTAGCCTCTTGGTGGCATCGGCAATTTCGCTGGATGGATTGCCCTCAACCACGAGTATGTCTTTGTCGTCGAGCCCTGTTGTTTTTTCGAGAAACTCGCGATTTGCCGCCATGGCTTGCTTGAGCCAATCATTGATATAGCCGGCGATGGGCGCAAAGTCCAAGTCGGCATAGACGTTGGTAGCGGGTTTTATAACGTTTATGACGTGACTTTCAGCCTTGCAATCTTTGGCAATTCGGGAGCTTACCTCCCACACGTGTTTGCCTTCGTCGTTGGACTCTAAGGCGGTGAGAATTTTTTGTATCGTCATAGCGGTCTCTATCTTTGTTAAGGGCCTTTTTGAGTACTTGGCTCAGCGCCTCCTTTGCGGGCGAACTCGCGGCAGCAGGGCATACACTGCTTGATTTGGCGGCTGCCAGTTGCACCTGCAGACGGTCAGCAACACCCGCGACAGGATCGATACGGTGCTTGAGCGTTAGCCCACTAGCGCATCAACGAATATCAGGCCAACGGCAATAACGGCAGCGCCGATAATTAGGGCGTCAACTGCCCCGACCAGTACTGTTGAAGGTTTGATGTCTGACATGGCTGTCTCCCAGATGAAATATCGTGCAAAGAAAAGCTCACTAAGACGCTTACTTTGACGAGAATATGGTGGGAGATTTCACGACGGGGAGCCATCTTGGGCATGTGCACCACATCGCACTTTGGAACAAAACTCTAGAAAAACCCGAGTGATCTCGGTTAGGTGCCCAGCGATGTGCCGGCTGGCATCAGCAGGTAAACGCCGCGCAGAATGCAAAAGGTGGCAATGATCAGAATGATTTGCTGGCTGATGCGCTGAAAGCCAACATCGTGCCAACGCGCCAGTATTTTTACGCCGGTCCGGGTACCCAAGACCGCGGCTAAGATCACCAGCGGAAAAAGCCACCAGGCCAGTTGGCTGTCTACGTTGATCAGCACGCCGTAGTAGGTGATACGAAGGCCGTGCCCAATGGTCTGGGTTAAAGCTTTGTTGGCCACAATGCTTTGACGGCCCAAGCCACTATTTAGATAGAACAGATCCAGCAGTGGGCCAGCAGCGCCGGCAATCAACTGCGCAAACGTGACCACGAACCCGCAAAAAATCGTGGTAACAGGCTTGGTGATGTTCAGCCCCTGCAGTCTTTGGCTCCACCGGCCTGCCCAAGCAAACACACCAATCAAAATCAGCACCCAAGCAGGCTCGGGTATCAGGACAAGATAGGTGGCGATGCCAATGGCTGTAACAGATCCCAGCAAATACAGGGGCAATAAACCCCACAAAATATGCTCTTTCAGCATGAAGGCGCGGGAACCGTTTGCTGTCAGTTGGGTCGCCGCATGCAGCAGCATGGCACTGCTCATCGGCAGTAGGGTGATGAGAATTATCAGCAGCACCATGCCACCGGCCATGCCGACGATACCTGACAAGACGCTGGTGGCGAAGGCGCTAAGGGCGATCAGTGCCCAGAGGATGGGAGCGGCTAGCATGCGGCAAGATTAGTGCCATATGATGTATGAATAAAGGGATCGAATAGAATATGATTTATGCTTTAAACGAAACAAATAGATCAAGAGGCGCTAGTGGCGCCATCGGATCGAAATTTTAGTTGGGGAGAGTTCTCTCGTGATTGAAAACTTGGAAACCCTAATAGCGCTGTCTAAGGCCGGGACGATGATGGAGGCCAGTACTGCTCTTCGTATCTCGCAGTCTGCGGTCTCCAAACGCATTGCTGCCCTTGAGCGCTACTACGATCGAGATTTGATTGAGCGGCACGGTCGCCGGGTAGTGCTAACCCATCATGGAACCAGACTGGTCGAGCGTGTAACGCCCCTGCTGTCCGAACTGCGCAGTGTGTTTTTAGAAGACAACGCTCTGCGTAAGGGCAAGATTATCCTTGGGGTATCGGAAGCTATTTTGGCCAGCTGGGGTTCTACCCTGTTTGCCCAAGTGCGCGACTGTATGCCCGGCGTAGAATTTGAATTTCATGCCCAGCGCTCGCCGGTGGTACTGGATCGATTGCGGTCCGGGGAATACATGGTAGGTATCTGTACCGGTAGTCCCGATGCCGATACAGATCTTGTGTCCGAGGTCATACGCCAAGAGCCCATGGTGATCATTCCCTCAGGTCTGAAGAAGATCAAATACCGCAGCGGCGCCCCCTTGGATGTGATGACCATTGAGTCCCGATCCGGCGCTTGGGGATCCATCGAGGAAAACATGCAGCGTTTGAACCTGAACCGGAGTACGTCCCTTGAGTCGTTTTTTGCTGTGGCGCAAATGGCGCTATCAGACTTTGGTCACGGTTTGGTGCCTACCGGTGTGGCGAAAACCCTAGGCATTGCAGACAAAAAGCTGATTCGTTTGTCGGCAGAGGACCTTTCCCGTCCGGTACGATTTGTGGCGCGTAAGTCCATGTTCGCACAACCCCTTGTGCGGACCTTTTACAACGAAGTATTCCAGCTAACGGCGTCTATCGTGGATTGAGGCGCCGCTGGTGGTTGGGAGCGCTTAGGCAGCGTTTAGCCCCCTGGCCTGTTGCAGGCACAGATCCGCCAACCCCTCCACCCAAAGATCATCATCGTTAATGCAGGGGATCAGGGTAAAGGATTCGCCACCGGCGGCGAGGAAAGTCTCTTCTCCCTGCATGCCCATTTCTTCCAAGGTCTCTAGGTTGTCCACCACGAAGGCCGGACAGGCCACTGCCACATGCTTGATCCCCTGGCTGGGCATCTGTTCCAACACCTGATCGGTGTAGGGGGTGAGCCATGGAATGCGGCCCAGTCGAGACTGAAAGCTCACGCTGTAACGATCGGTGGGAATTTCCAGATAGCCGGCGACTTCTTTGGACGTAACGAATACTTGGTGCCGATAACAGGTCTTGTGAGCCACGGACTCAACCTCACAGCAGTTTTCCCGCTTTAGGCAATGTTCGTTGGTTGGGTCGGCCTTGCTTAAGTGACGCTCTGGCAGCCCGTGATAGCTGAACAGCAGATGATCCCAGTGTTCGGGTAAGTGGTTGCGAATGTTCTCGCCCCAAGCCCTTGTATGTTCGGGTGCCTGATAAAAAGGTGTGATGACGTCTCCCTGCATGCCGGTGGGTAGGTGCTCTATGGCTTCGGTCACCGACGTGGTGATGGTGGAGTCAGCATAGTGGGGGTAAAGGGGGACGATGCAGACCTGAGTGACACCGTTCTCGTGCAGGGTTTGTAGGCCGTCTGCGATGGAGGGCTTGCCGTAGCGCATGCTCAGGGCAACCGGGGCCTCTAGCCGTTGGTGCAGTTTGTCCGCCAGCGCCTGACTTTTGACCAACAAGGGCGAGCCTTCCGGGGTCCAGATTTTGCTGTACGCTTCGGCGCTGTCCTTGGGGCGAAAGGGTAAAATGAAGGCGTTGACGATGAGCGCCCGCAAAGCCCAAGGCACGTCGAGAACATGGGGGTCCATCAAGAATTGGCCTAGGTAACGGCGTACGTCTTTTACCTCGGGTGAATCCGGGGTGCCTAGATTGATCAGCAAATAGCCGATCTTGCTGGGTTGCTCGCTCATACTGGCTGGGCCCTTGCTTTGGGGGAGATAATGAATTCAATGGTTCCAGTGGAGCCGTGTATATCTAGTGAATTTTTATCGGTTCGGCTAGTATTTGCGCCCTCAAAGCAGGACACCCATTTACCGTGACATTGATTCTGGATTACGACGCAGGAAACCTTGGTAGCGTCAAACGCGCCTGCACCGAAGTGGGCCTCAAGGCAGAGTTTTCCGCTGATCCGGCGGCTGTGGCTCAAGCTGAACGCATCATTTTTCCCGGTGTCGGTGCCGCTGGCAGCGCCATGCGAAGCCTCGCCGAGCGAGGTCTCGATGTGGCCTTGAAGCGGGCAATTGCCAATGGCACGCCGGTACTGGGCATCTGCCTGGGCATGCAAGTGTCCTTAGAGTATTCCGAGGAAAACGATACCCAAACTCTGGGTTTAATCGCCGGTCGGGTACAGCGCTTTCAACTTAACCATCCGGAACTGAAGATTCCCCACATGGGCTGGAACGAGGTCAGAGTCCAACAGCCCCATCCGGTGTTGGCCGGGATTGAGGCTGGGGATGAATTCTATTTTGTGCACGGCTATTACCCAAAGCCTACAGCGCCAGAACATGTGTTGGCAGTAACGGATTATGAAGACGATTTCGCCTGTGCTCTGGGCAAGGACAATTACGTAGGCACGCAGTTTCACCCAGAGAAAAGTGGACGGGTGGGCCTGCGGCTTTTCGAAAACTTCGCCAAATGGGACGGTGTCTGGCAGCCTGAGGGAGTAATCCATGCTCAGTAAACGTGTGGTGGCCTGTCTGGACGTCCGCGACGGGCATTTGGCCAAAAGCGTCAAGTTCGTGAACACCCAAAACATCGGGGATCCCATTGAAAAGGCTCGGGAATACTATTTGGATGGCCTAGACGAGTTGGTGTTCTACGACATCACCGCATCCAGCGATAAGCGCAACATTATGTTGGACGTGGTGGAATCTGTGGCCAGCCAGGTGTTTATCCCCTTGTCTGTTGGCGGCGGCATTCGCAGTGTGGCTGACGCCACAGATCTGCGTTTGGCCGGTGCGGAAAAAATCAACGTGAACTCGGCGGCGGTAGCGCGCCCGGACCTGATTAACGAATGCTCCGAGGCGTTAGGGGATCAGAACATTGTGCTGTCCATGGATGTGCGCCGAGTTGAGGCCAATGCTCAGCAGCCCAGTGGCTTTGAAATCGTCATCAACGGTGGCCGTAAACCCACCGGTCGAGATGCCTTGGCTTGGGCCTTAGAAGGAGAAAAGCGCGGGGCCGGCGAACTGGTGGTGAATTCCATCGATGCCGATGGTACCCGGGACGGCTACGACATCCCCCTGACGGCGATGATTGCCGAGGCCGTGCGGATTCCGGTCATCGCGTCGGGTGGGGCGGGTTTGCCCGAGCACCTACACGACGTCCTAACCCGAGGTAAGGCCGATGCCGCGCTGGTGGCCTCCATGGTGCACTACGGCGATTACCGGGTAAGTGGGCTGAAGCAGTACCTGCACGATCAGGGGCTGAAAATACGGATGTCGTGGTAGGCGAATCAACTTATTGCAGTAGCGAAGGAGTGATGGGTGTGAAAGCAATTCAAGTGGAAGGTGACGGACTCGTTTGGGCAGACTTTGAACGCCCGGTATGTGGGCCAGGCGAGCTGCGCATACAGGTTGCGGCTTCAGCCATCAATCGGGCAGACCTGCTGCAGCGAGGCGGCGGTTATCCGCCACCGCCTGGGGCAAGTCCTATCATGGGCTTGGAATGCTCGGGTACGGTCATCGAGCTAGGTGAGGGGGTTTCAAGTTACGCGGTGGGGGACGAGGTGTGTGCCTTGCTGGCTGGCGGTGGTTATGCCGAAGAAGTGGTTGTCCCTGCGGGACAAGTGCTGCCAGTACCGAAGGGGGTGGCCTGTGTGGATGCCGCGGCCTTGCCCGAGGTCTTTGCCACGGCTTATCTGAATCTCTACATGGAAGCGGCCCTAGCCCCGACAGAACGGGTCATTATTCACGCTGGCGCCAGCGGTGTGGGCACCGCGGCCCTGCAAATGCTCAAGCACAGTAATAACCCCAGTTTTGTCACCGTGGGCAGTCAGGCCAAGCTCGAACAGTGCATGGCACTGGGGGCTGCTGGCGGTTCCATTCGTCACGAGGGTTCTTTTTTACCCGTAGTCCAGAAGTGGTTAGAAGCTGAGGGAGCAGCTGGCGTGGACGTGATCTTGGATCCCGTAGGCGGTCAGTACCTAATGGATAACCTAACAGCGTTGGGTTTGGGCGGGCGCCTCGTGCTGATTGGCTTGATGAGCGGCGCAGTAGCCGAGGTCAATCTGGGTCTGTTGATGATGAAACGTACACGGGTGATCGGTTCCACGCTTCGCGCGCGACCGATTGGCGAGAAAGCATTGGTAATGGATGGTCTGCGGCGGGATGTGTGGCCAAAGATCGAGTCCGGTGATATTGCCCCGGTGATCGAAGCGAAGTTTCCAATAGAGCAAACTGCCGATGCTCATGCCTTGATGGTCGGCAACGATACCGTGGGTAAAATCCTGCTTACCCTATAAACCTCTCTTGGGCCGGTTCTTAGGAGCCGGCCAGTCCTAGCTTACATGGCCTAGAGCTAACACGACTGGGCCTTTGGAAGCGTTGAGCCATGCTTCAGCCATGGTTAGACATTCTTTCAAGCGACAAATCACTTCGTTCTTCTTACTAGGGCCGCATGAGCTCGTGCCAGTTTGTGAATACTCCGACGCCTTGACGCGCCGCACCCGCAGTGGCGGGGTGAGTAGCGGGATGATAGGCGGGGTAAGTGGTGGCGTTAGCGATGGCTTAAGTGGCGGCTTAAGCGGCGGCATAAAAGACTCCGTCGAAGGATTCTCACTGATTGAAGTTGCCGTGGTTCTGGCACTGGTGTCGCTACTGATTTGGCTCGCGGTACCTCGATACAGCGCCCAGCAAAGCCAAGGTTACTCCACGGCTATGCAGATGGAACTGCTGGCCTGCGCTCAGACCATCCACGGTTTGGAGTTGACCGCAAGTCCGTCCGCTGAGAGCCCATGGCTTACCTTGGCTGATGGCGACGGAGACGGTGCCGGAGATCAAGCCAGCGGCAGGCTGGCTAACGATGCTTGTGCATTAAGCCCCAGCACAAAGCGCGGCTACGACGTTCAAGTCCAGGGTGGTGAGATGGGGTTTGTCCTGAGTGCGCGGCCTTTGTTACCGGATTCGCAAGGGTATTCAGAGTCGGATTCCGAGTCGGTTTGGAGCGTCGATCACCTCGGTCGCCAAGGGTGGCATGGGGATGGGCTGGCAGGGTCTGGGCTATGACTCTTCGACAGCCCTTCACTAAGACGTCTGCCCGGCGCTGGCATGGATTTACCCTTATTGAGGTGTTGTTGGTCACTCTGCTGCTTTCGGTGCCGGTAGTGGCGGTGCAGACCTTGATGCTTCGGTCTGTCAGCCATGGGCGCTGGGTGACGCAGCAGCATCTCGCCCAGCAGGCGGGAGAGACCGCGCTGACCCGAATTTTTGCCTTTCACGCCCTTGGCCTTTGGCCTCAAAACCTCACGACGCCCGGGCATTGGTTGCCTTCACTTGCGCTGTCGACTAGCGGCATGGACGCCCTTACGGCTGCTACGACCTGCATAAACCGTTGGTGCTCTGTTGAGCAGTGGGTGGCCTACGAGCAGGCAGCCTTGGTTTGTGCCATGGATTACCAAGCTGAACCCTCTACCTGCGATGAGTTGCTGGGGGCGCTGAGTGGCCGCCCGGGGCGTCAGCGGCTGGCGGATCTTCTCAGTCTCTAAGGATGCCCCGGCTGGCGGGCTTTCAGGCGACCTTGACCGTAGACGATGCTCAGGGTCTTGTTCTCGGCTGGCCTCGTGATGCGACCTTCACCGGCGATGTTGAAACAGATTCCGACCATAGCGCCGGATGGCATCAGATCATCTTGGGGGTAACACCATGACGAATCTGGGGGCGCGTGCTCTGGGAGTTAAAAACCTGCCGCAAAGGGCTGGAGTCGCGGATATTCAAGACGGCGGATTGAAAACGAGGGGTCGAAAGGTTGGGGTTTAGTGGCAAAGAGTTTGAAGGCAAAGAGTTTGAAGGCAAAGAGCTTGAGGGCAAGGGCCAGTATGAAGCGCCTAGGGTCTAAGTGTATTGCTCGAGGTTTCGGCTTGCTGGAGCTAATTGTCTGCCTTGGGCTGGGTTTGCTGCTTTTGATGGCGGTTGGGCATTTACTGGTTTCGGG
>JAQWIX010000122.1 GCA_029248675.1 Pseudomonadales bacterium
GGCAGCTGCTCGGCTCGGGCCATGGCGGCCTGCAAAGAACCAAGGCTTCGGACATAGGGTTGGTATCGAGATAGGGACTCAGGCCGTTCCTTGGCCGCCAACTGGGCGGCGGCCCGAGTTTCGTAAACCCCGAGCAGGGCCACGTAAAATATCTTGTTATTGGTTTTGATCATGGCCCCAGTGAGACCATCCATTTGCAGGGTGCTGATAAACCCCTGCAGTTCTTGTGCGATGCTCAGGGCGATAAGCTGTACGGCCCAGTAGCTGCTTGGCAGATCCTCCAGTGACATGGGCCTATCAGGTCGATACATGAGCCGCTGATATCCAGTTGGCTCCAGTTCGGCCAAACCTGGGGTTGGGGATGGCTGTGCCTGGCTATTTAAGGTGGAGGATGTCACTGGTCTCGCTTCGATTTGTGCATCTGGTCGTGGCCCTGTCTCTGCTGGGTCTTCTGGACGTGTTTCTGCGTAAGCATCTTGAGCTGTCACGGGCCGAGTTGCCGAGCCTTCGCTCCATCTGGAGGGGTTTTCCTCTGGGGACTCTGTCTGTGAACAATCGAACTTTCTGGCTTCGGTGGCCGCTTGACGCTGTTGAATCTCCCCGATTGTTCGACGTTTGCAGGACCAAGTGCCAGCATTTTCCTCACAGTGCCAACTGGTCTCCCCCTGAGCTTGCTCGCCAAGGTCAGTGGTTGGTGTGGGGGCGTTGCTGGAGCAACTGGCTGCTGTCACCACCAAAATCCCGAGAAAAAACCGGCAATTCACATTGAGATCCACCTGTGATTGTTGTGTCTGAGTTGGAACCCTTCAGTGCTAGATTAACCTAGGCTGTCGATTTTCAAAGGGCTTTTTTTGCAGGCTGACACAGCTTGGATGGTCTTGTAAAAGCCCTTTGATGCCGTTTTAACCGGGTTCACATGCTCAAGGCGCCTCCACGGCGCTGACTCGGTCTCATTATCGGTTTTGGTTAAGACTTTGGCTTGCGACTGTCGGATTTTTCCCCTAGCTTTTGGGACCGAGTAGTCAGTAAACCCTCGGTGGTTTACCGGATACGACAACCTAGGTGTCGAGCAATCGATACGTATATGTCGCTACAAGGAAGCCACCATGCTATCAACTCTGTCAGATTTTGAACGTGTGCCTCGTATTTTACGTTTGAATATCGCCGGTCAACCCGTGGAATGGGTGGCTTGGCAAGATGCAGTCTGCCTCTATGCACGAGACTTGGTAGTTTGGACTGTAGGAGATCCCTTAATCACCATTCGGGGTGGTCATTCCAAACATACGGGAGAGGCCAGCAGTCAAGACATTCACAGCATCATCGCCTGTGATGGCCGGGTGGTGGCGCGGCCCTCCCAAACCCCGCCCCTAACCAATCTTGCGCTGTTTAAGCGCGACGGCAATATGTGTTTGTACTGCGGCAAGCAGCTGGGGGACTCGAATTTGACTCGGGATCATGTGGTACCGGTCTCTCGAGGTGGCGGCAATCAATGGGACAACGTGGTCGCTAGCTGTCGTCGCTGCAACCACTTCAAAGGCAGTCGCCTGCTGGAAGACACCAGCCTAGAACTTTTGGCCTTGCCCTATGTGCCTAACTACTCTGAGTATTTGGCTCTGATTAATTCCGGCCGAATACTCGGCGATCAAATGGCCTTTCTCAGTAAAAGCTTTGGTTCTAATAGTCGCCTGTCTTCTCATTGACCGGGCGAGATCGCAAGGAGAGAGCTGTCTTTGAGGGTGGCCACCGGAGGGATTTCGGTCACGGGGTTCGGCGTTCGACTGTCGGTTAGCGAAACCCTTTGATTACATCGTGCTGATACAACCAGTCCTGGCGTTGCAGGGCAATCTCTGGCAGCAGCCTATTCTGCAGTGCCGTACCCACATGCTGGCCAAACCTTTTCATCGAAGAGGTCTGGGTGAGGGTGGCTAGGTGGGTGCGCAGACCTGCCATGACCTTACGGTGTCGAGGTCGGCGAAACCGCTCGTAGGCGGCTAGGCCGTCGGCGATATCCTCTTCGTAGTTTTCCATCATCCGCGACAACACCCATGCATCTTCAAGCCCGGTATTGGCGCCATCGATCTTGCAGGTTATTGGTGGTGCGACTGCGTCGCTGAGGAAGGCGACGGAACCACCAAACAGGGTTTCGCTGTGGGTCAGCGCGCCAACAAAGATGTCGTGTGACTGAATTTTTGCCTCCAGAGCCGGGTGCAAACTCTCGTGCCAATCGGCGAATGCAAAGTTGGTACCGCGTCTGGTCACGAACCGGAAGTGGACTCTGTCTGTATCCGCTACTTGCTCAATGTACTGCCCTTTGCCTCGCCACAGTACATTGGCGCGGCGCAGCGGGTGATCGGCTAGGCTTGCGTGAAATACATGGAAATCGCCGTCGCCGGATTGGCCAACGGGTGTTCGGGAACTCAAAATAGTCAGTGCATGTCTGCGCTCTGATTCGGCCAAGGCCATGGGTGCTGCAAGTGGGGAGCTCAGCCTTGAATCTAGACACTGATGTAGGGCGGGTCCGGCGATGTTCATCATTGGGCCGCCGTAGCGCTGGCGGTAAAAGTCTCCAAGGGGAAGCTCCGCGAGCAGATAGGCGCTTTTAGCGAACCGGATTTGAAACCGATCCGGGCAAAAAGCGATGTTCTCAATGGTCTGAGGCGCCAGAGCGTTCAGCAAACGACTGGCGTTGGCACCAAGGCTATAGACTTCGGGTGGTTGAGGCAGATCCTCATCACTCTGGTAACGCTTGACGTCATCGAAGCCGCTGGCGTGACAGGCTAACGCTGCAAGCCGGGCGGCGAGGGTGTCTCCAATGATGGCAACGGGGTACACGGTCTCAGCCCTGGGCCTAGATCTTGCGCCAGCGGGTGCCTTCCCGAGAGTCTTCTAGTTCGATGCCCGCGTTGAGCAGTTCATCTCGAATGCGATCAGCGCCAGCGTAGTCGCCATTGGCTCTGGCGGCCTTACGCTGTTCAATCATGGATTCTATGTCTGCCGCAGCCAACGACGCATCGTCGCCGGGTTGCCCTTGAGTAAAGTAGTCCTCGGCGGGCTGATACAGCAAACCCAGCAACCAGCCGCCGGCCAACAGGCGGCGGGCCGCGTGGTCTCGCGCGGTGTTGTTTTCGGCGCGGCGCAACTGGGCTGCTAGGTCATGCATGGCAGCCAAGGCCTTTGGGGTGTTCAGGTCATCGCTCAGGGCTGCAACCACGTCTGTAGGGTAATCTTCCAAGGCGAGGGCTTGCATGTCGTTGCTGGTCAGCGCTGAATGCGCGGCCGTATCTCGCAGACTTTGGTACAGGCTGTCTAAACTGGCTCGGGCCTGAGCCAGCAGGTCGTCAGACCAGGTCAGTGACGAACGATATTGTCCCGACAGCAGGGCATAACGCAGCACCTCGCTGCTGTATGTGTCCAACAGCTTGCGAATGGTCAGCACATTGCCCAACGACTTGGACATCTTTTCGGTGCCCAGATTTAACATGCCGTTATGCAACCAGTACTTAACGTAACCCTTACCGTGATTTGCGCACCGGCTTTGGGCCGCCTCGTTCTCGTGATGGGGGAAGGTCAAGTCTGACCCGCCACCATGAATGTCGATGGTGTCGCCTAAGTGTTTTTTCACCATGGCCGAGCATTCGATATGCCAGCCGGGCCGACCGCGTCCCCAAGGGCTCTCCCAACCGGGCTGGTCGTCTCTCGAGGGCTTCCAAAGTACAAAGTCTTTAGGGTCTTTTTTGTAGTCGGCCACTTCCACTCGAGCACCATCAATCATGTCTTCTAGGGAGCGCTTGGCTAAGGAGCCGTACTCTGGATCTGAGGGTACATGAAACAGTGCGTGGCCCGCGCTGGCATAGGCATGGCCCTGCTCGATCAGGGTCTCGATCATGGAGATGATCTCGGTAATGTGATGGGTGGCCCTTGGCATCACATCCGGGGGCAGCACACCTAGGGCAGCAACGTCTTCTTGATAGGCCAAGGTAAACCGCTCAGCTAGGGTGGTGATGTCTTCACCGTTCTCCGCCGCGGCAGCGTTAATTTTGTCGTCAATGTCGGTGATGTTACTTACGTAGCTTACCCGGGGGTAGCGCAGACGCAGCAGTCGGGTGAGCACGTCAAAGACCACGGCGGGTCGAGCGTTGCCGATATGAATCAAGTTATAAACCGTGGGTCCGCACACGTAGATCGTCACATGGTCAGGATCGTTTGGAACGAAGACTTGCTTGGTTCCGCTCAGCGTGTTGTGAAAGACAATATCGGCATGGCTCATGGCGTGGTCAGAATCCCAATGATAGAAAGCGATAGCAGGGCACGGGTGTGTCCCAAAACGGCGAGGAGTCTACTCCTTTCAGAATGGGTTTTCCGCCTAGGAGTCGGAGGTATCAGGGGCGCTATCGACGATGACTTGATCTCCCTGTACCTGCAGGTAAAAACAGTGGGTCCGCTCGGTATGGCAGGCCGGACCGATTTGCTCCACGGAGACTAAAATGGCGTCGGCATCGCAATCAAAGCGCATGGATTCTAGGGCTTGGGTGTTGCCGGAGGTTTCTCCCTTGCGCCACAAGGACTGGCGACTGCGGGAGAAATAGACGACTTGTCCCGTGGTTAAGGTCTGCTCAATGGATTCCCGGTTCATCCACGCCAGCATCAGCACAACGCCGCTGGCCTTGTCTTGGGCAACAGCTGGCACCAACCCTTGTTCGTTAAACTTTACCTGATCCAGAAATTGCTCGAGGGCCATGGCTGTGCCTACCTTGGCGCTTTCTAGCGCCTTGATGTCACTCACTGGCGTCTCCAAAACGCTGGCTTAGGTGCCTGTAAACACTGCGTAAGGCCATAGCCTCTCCGCCTTCTGGGCGAGCGGGCCGTTTACGAATGTTGAAGGCCATCACGTCGAAGTGCACCCACGGCACATCGTCTACGAATCGCTTTAAAAACAGCGCTGCGGTTACGGCGCCAGCGTAGGGTGAGGCCGCAGAATTTACTAAATCCGCCACATTGCTCTTAAGCATGTAATCGTAGCCCGTGTGCAGGGGCATGGGCCAAACCGTGTCGTCTTCGCTCCTGCCTAGTTGGGTGAGTTCTGACGCTAGATCATCGTCGGTACAGAACATAGCAGCAATCTCGGCGCCTACGGCGCCACGGGCTGCGCCAGTTAAGGTGGCGTAATCCACGATAAGCTCTGGTTTTTCGCTGCTCGCCATGGACAAGGCATCGCATAGCAGCAGCCGTCCTTCCGCATCAGTGTTGTCAATTTCAACAGTGAGGCCCTTGTGGGTGTTAAGAATATCCCCGGGCCGGAACGCGTT
>JAQWIX010000163.1 GCA_029248675.1 Pseudomonadales bacterium
GTGGGGTATCAAGGCGTTATAGCAGGCTAGGACGCAATGGGATGCAGTCACCTGCTTAGCACCACCGGCTTGCACATAGTCAACGGTCACTGTTCCTTGTTTGGTTTCCCGAGCGCCGACTACAGTGCTGTTTAGGCGCAGGCGAACAGAATGTTCATCGCGATCCAACTCGTCATAGTTAAAACGTGCGATAGCCACATCGTGTGGCCCCCCCATATCTGGGGCAACGCTAGGAATCATTTTTTGCACCAGCAGGCGTGCAACGGAAGCGTTGCCATCCGGGAACATGCGGGTATTTAACAGGCTGTCCAGAAAAACAGTTGCTACTTCTGCTGTGGCCTTGCCCGTCCACCCAATAGACTTGATACCAGGTGCGCCGCCGGTAATAGCCTCAGCGACAGTAAGGTGCCAACCGGAAAGGCCGTGTAGATGCAAAATGAGGGAATTCAGGATCGGTAGAGTTTCTTCGCTTAGTCCAACGCGTTCCATGAGGAACTGGTTGTATCCGGTGCCGTTTATGTAGTCCCATGTCTCGCTAAGTGAAAGGTCGGCCAAGAAGTCGCGCTTACCACCAAAAAACTCAGTGAGGAGCTGTTTTTGGGTCTCAGGTAGAGGGAGCGCCTGCACCGCTTCCGCGTAACCCTGGCCGCCGAAGAGTGCCGCATTCCAGTTACCGCCCACGGTAACCTGACCGTTAGGCCCCGGCATCGATATGCCATTGTTCGCCTCGGTATTCCCCACTAAGGCAAAGTCATCGGATGTTAGCTGGGCCATGGATTCAACAAAGGCGTCGTCAATGCCGACATCTTCCAACAAGCTCCGAGCAGCGTCGCTGTAGCTGCCGGGGCTTTCAAGATTTTGCGCGCCGCCAAGACTCAATATCATTTTGCCGTCTTGGTGAAACTCGTTGCGCTTGGCATGACCCCCAAAATCGTCGTGATTGTCCAACAGCAGGATTCGGGTTTTAGGTCCCATTTTTTTCTGGAAATAGCGAGCGCTTGCTAACCCACTAAGACCGGCGCCCACAACGACGAGATCGTAGCGCTCGTCTATTGGCTCATAGTGGTCTGGCTTTACGCCGCGCCAAGCCAAGGCGTGGGCGACCTCATAGGAGCCTTTGTGGCTGCCCCTCATACCGGTGAGGGTCGGCGGGTAGTAGGTTGTTGGGCTCGGTGGACTGAATTGGGTGCGGGTCCAATTGCCCTGGGTTTGGGCGATTGGGCTAGGGTCGGTGCAGCCTGCTACCACTGCCCCGGCAGTCCCCACGGCCATACCATTCAAAAAGTCTCTGCGCGTTACCTTGGCTGCCATGCCGCCTCCACGATTTACATGTCATCTGACATGCTCTAGCATGTCAGATGACATGTCAAACGACGGATCAATGAGTAAGGTTTAGTGTGATGACCGACCGAAAGCGTGAAATCTTGCAGGCTGCTTTGGAACTGATAGCCGATGAAGGCTACGGCGGTTTAAGCATGAGGGCCTTGGCTCGGGCCAGTGGCATGAAGCTTGGCGCCCTGCAATATCACTTTAGAACCTGGGAAGACATGTTATGTGGGTTAGTGAACTTCATCGCCGTTGAGTTTCGGCAACGGCTTCAGACTAAGAAAGGAGCGACCGGTTCTTTGTCTGTTCGCGATATCGCGGAATTCATGCTGGACGAGTCCGAAGAGGACGACTGGCTTTCGGACAAACTGTGGCCTCAACTTTGGGCCATGCAGCAAGTGGAACCGCTGGTATCAGACCTGCTGGAAGATGTTTACGCCGAATACTTGGCAATGCTGCAACAGGCTATGGCGAACAACGGTTACCAAGCGTCCCAAGCGGAAGCCCTGTGTCTGATGTCATTGCTGGAATCAGAATCGCTGTTCACTGGTAAAGGCCGTCGCTGGGCCCAGGAGCGCGGGGCCATGCGAGAGCTCATTTTGAATTTAATCGACCAACGTTATGGAGAACCACGATGAGTCACGAAGGCCCATTAAACCGACAAATTAATCGCTGGGGTTTCTGGTCCGTCGTTATTTTCGCCATGACAACGGTAATAAGTTTGTTCCTGCCGTTAGATGTTGGCGACGGGTACGCTGCCTCCCATGCAGATCGGGTGATTTGGCTGGAAGAGAATCGCGACGTCTTTATTGCTGGCTGGGTGAATCAAATCATCTCCATGTTTAGCCTGTCGGCGGCGTTTGCTGCTGCCGCTTGGGTCGCTGGGGGCAACAATGTTCTGAGCGGAGTGCTGGGGGCTTTTTTTGTAGCCATGGCGACAATGGCCTTTGTCATTCCAAAGTTTATCGCAGTGTGGACGATTCCAATGCTCGCTAGCGCTGCCGCAACGGGTGCGGCGGGTTCCGACATGGCCAACTCGCTGTTGCCTTTGCTTAATGTGTCAATCCCGTTCTCGCTCTACACCTCGTTCGACTACTTAGGCTTTTGGTTGTACGCAGTCTTCGCCTTGTTGATTGCTGGGCCGCTCTATAGCGAAACCCTCACCTCTAAGATTGCCTCTGTCTCGCTAGGTGTTTTTGGGGTGGTTTATCACCTTTGTCTTTTGATGCTGTTGAGCGGCGCTATGGAACCTATCGATGTGGGAACCTACTTTATCGGCTCGTCCCTGCTGCTGTTTTTTCATTTGCTTGCCATGGCGTTTGTTTTTAAGCGCGCAGGGTTCGGTCAGCCTGACTAGCGTGCGGTTAATCCATTAGTAGGGCTGCCGACGCTAGGTTAGTAGAAACGACGCAATCGAGGGGAGCAAAGAACGCAGACCGCCAGTTTCTGATCCGGCTGATCGCCGTTGGTTTGAAAGGATGCCCCGAGAGGGATATTCAGAGGGGGGAGAGGGAGACAATCGCCTCTCGGAGCAGTTTTAGAATGCGCCCTGAGTGTTCAACAAAGCGTCGAAAAATCCCGCAAGTTTACTCACGCGAAAATCATGTGTTTGTCGTCGCCTTACACGCTGCCCCCGGTCTTGCTGGGCCCCGGAGCCACGCAGTAGGATGACGCTCCCGTATTAACCTTTTGGATACATGATGGCTAAAGTTCTGATTTCCGGAGCAAGCGGCTTTATTGCCGGTCACTGCATTATCGAGATGCTCAACCGTGGCTATGATGTACGCGGCACCCTGCGCGATGCAGCACGGGGCAGAGCCCTCAAAGCAAACTTGGCAAAGCACACGGATCGTATTGATGCCCTGGAGTTTGTTTCAGCGGATCTGATGAATGAGGCCAGTTGGGTTGAGGCCGCTCAGGGGTGCGACGGCATACTTCACGTGGCTTCGCCAGTACCCGTGGTCCAGCCCGAGGATGAAAACGACGTCATTATCCCGGCGAAAATCGGGACCCTCAATGTGCTCAAGGCAGCCACGGCTAATGGTATTAAGCGGGTGGTGATTACCTCCTCAGTGGCCGCGGTCATGTCAGGAAGTAGGGATAGCGGCACTTTTACGGATCAGGACTGGACAGACTTAACCCGCACCGATTTGTCCCCCTACGTTAAGAGCAAGACGGTGGCAGAGCGAGCGGCGTGGGACTATGCCCGGGCCAATGATTTGGAACTGGTCGCGGTAAACCCCGCCCTAGTCTTGGGTCCGGCGCTGGAAGCAGACTATGGGAGTTCCTTGGAAGCCCTGTATCTGCTGATGACCGGCGCCTATCCGATACTGCCCAAACTGGGCTTTGAGATTGTTGATGTTCGTGATGTTGCCGTGCTGCAGCGTTTGGCGTTGGAAACGCCGGAAGCCGCGGGTCAGCGCTACATGTGCGCCAACGGGTTCCGCTGGTTTGTCGATATCGCTAAGACAGTGAAAGCTGCGCATCCTCAGCTCAAGGTGCCCACGTCGCAAATGCCCAATTGGATTGCATCTATCGCAGGGATTTTTTTAAAGGAGATCAAACAGTTTCTGCCAGACCTTGGGCGCGTTAAAAAAATCGACAACACGCCTGCTCTCGCTATCGGCTGGCAGCCCCGTGATGCAGACACCGCGATCCGGGACGGCGCGCAAAGTTTGGTCGATCTAAAGATCGTTTGAGGTTGGCTGAGGCGCGCCTCTCAGGCTGACGCCGGTTTAGGGAATGATGCGTCGAGAACGCAGATCCCGCAGCCAATAGCAAAAGCTCTCCTCACTGTTGTAGGTCTGGTTAAAGCCGGCCTGATGGATCTTTACGGTACTGACGAAAATAGGCGGCGGGGCGTCATTTGCACCAAAGGCAAAGCAGAGGTCTGCGTAGTGGTGAGACTCGCCGACGATCTGTTCCAGCGTATTGGGCGCCAGATCATGACGCGCCACAATGCTCTGCCAAAGGTCCTGCCGCTGCATTAGATACTCGGCAATCGATAGCGGTTCGTCCTCTCCCAAGGGCACATCCAAAGCCCGGGCGATAGCAGGCCACATGTCTCGCCAACTGAATACTTCGCCATTGGTTAGGTTGTAAGTTTCCCCGGCCGCACTTTCATTGATTGCTGCCCAAAGACAGGCATCTCCTACCAACCGCGCATCTACCGCTTCCATGGCGCGATCCACGCCGCCGGGAAAGGCCAAGGGCAATCCTTCTGCTTGGCGCAGCGCCGCATAGACACCTACGACTGGAGGCAGGTTCATCACAACCCCGTGGTTTGGACCGACAATCATCTGGGGCCGCAATATGGTGAAGGTGTAATCGTGGTGTTTGGCCTGATCACGTAAAAAATCTTCCTGCACCCAGTAAAAGTTCGGGTGTTCAACTCGAGGCTGACTTTCTCTGGCAGGTACTCGCATAGGTCCTACCATGGCGCCGTAGGCCTTGGTGCCCTGCAGCAGGGTGACATGCTGTATCTGGTTTGACTGGGCCAGTGCGACGAGCAAGTTTTCCAGCATCTGTCCGTTGGTGCGGATTTGATCTGGATCAGACCAGCCATCAACCAGCCCCGGGAGTTCGTAAACGGCGGTATACACCACATGGGTAATGCCTTGGAGTTTCCTACAGACCCCAGCGCAGGCTTCTTTGTCCTGTAAATCCATAGGGACGAATTCGATGTCGGCATCGTTCAATAGCTCGGGCCGGCGCCGGGATGCTGCAACCACTGGCCAGCCGGCTCTGGCAAAGCTAATGGCCGCCGCAGTGCCGACCAAGCCGCTGGCCCCGACAATAAGAACTTTGTTTTGCATAACTCTTCTCGCTTTGTGATTTGGACTCCTAAAGAACGAAATAGTCGCCGGAACCCCGCATGGTGATATCTCCAACCGTAACGCCCTTTGGTTGGTTTATGGCGTAGATCACCTGATCCGCTATGTAGTCAGGTTCTAACACCGCGCATCCCATTGAGTCTTGGCTGACGACATTGGGGTCTACCTGACCGTCCGCAATGGACTGCATGGTGCTTTGGAATTCTGCTTGGTTTTGACCCAAGATGCCGATAACCGCTTCAGGATTGACGATGCCTGCGGAGAGCCCGGTGGCAGGAACGCCGGTGGGCTTTACCGTGGTGACTTTGATTTTGCCTCGAGCCTCGACCCGTAAGGACTCCGACAAAAAGTTCACGGCTGCTTTTGATGCACCGTAAACGCCGGCACCTGCAACAGGGAAGTTGCCATAGATCGAAGAAATGTTGATCACATGACCTTCTTCCTGAGTCATCATCTGGTCGTACACGCTCATGATCCCGTGCAGCACACCCTTGATATTGATGTCGATGCACTGGCTCCACTTGTCGCTGGCATCGGCATGGTCTGCGTAAAACGCTAATGGCATAACCCCTGCGTTATTGACCATGACATCAATCCGACCAAAGTGCTCCACTGCCTTGGCAGCCAGCACCCGCATCTGGGACAGGTCCGAAACGTCCGTGGTTTGACCAACCACCTGGCCCCCAACGTCTGTTAACTCGTTAACCACCGTGTTCAGCTGACTTTCGTTGATGTCGGCGCAAACGACCTTGGCTCCGGCCGCCACCGCCTTTTGGCAGACCAATCGGCCAAAGCCACTGGCGGCGCCGGTCACGATGATGGTTTTGTCTTGAACGTGGTTGGTCATGGTTTGTGTCCTTGATTGTTGAGCACCCGCGCGGGCTGCCAATAAAGCTATCGTTCAGGACATCATAGTGAGGTGTTTGGGTGACGGATACCGGATAGATGCAGCTGGTTTTGGTTCGCCATATCGCTCTAACAGCGATGTCTGGCCGAGCAACTCGCGATGGGCAGCTGCGTAGATGGGGATACCTTTTGGCTGCCTTGGAATCTCCTTGATCGTAGGAGTCCGTTCTTCTGAGTTGGTGCACTGGGGCTGACTTTGTGGTCGTCAGAACTGCCTCAGACGGCTTGTGTCTTAAGCACAGCCGCCTGGGTTGTGATTAGCCCGCGGTGCTAGCCCCGCAGGCTATTGACCACATAGGCAGCCAGATCGGCTACCGCTACCCGCTCTTGAGCCATGGTGTCGCGATTGCGGACGGTGACGGTGTCATCTTCCTCAATGGTCTGAAAGTCCACGGTCACGCACAACGGGGTGCCCACCTCGTCGTGGCGGCGGTAGCCCTTGCCGATGTTGCCGGTGTCTTCGTAGAAGATGCGGCCTAGCCCCAGGCCCATCAAGTCTTTCTTAATGGCCTTGGCCTTGCTGACTATGCCTTCGTGATTGCGCTTCAAAGGCAAAATGGCCACCTTGATGGGGGCCAAATGGGGCTTGAAAGCCATCACCGTGCGCTCGCTGCCGTTCTCTAGTGTCTCAACCGTGTAGGCTTCGTTCATGACCGCCAGTACACCCCGATCCACGCCGGCCGATGGCTCAATGACAAAGGGCACGTGCCATTTTTTGGCCTCGAGATCTTGTAGCGCTAGCTTGGCGTTTGAATCCTTATTGGGTTCGACCTTGGCGGTCAGATCGTAGTCTTCCTGATTCTTGGTATGAGAACCCAAATCAAAGTCCGTACGATTGGCAATGCCTTCCAGCTCTTCTAGACCATGGGGGAAGCGATACATTACATCCACCGTGGCCTTGCTGTAGTGGGCCAGTTCTTCGGCAGGTACGTGATACAGCTCTAGCTGTTCCCGGCCCACACCTTGTTGCTCCCACCAGTCGAGGCGCATCTCGACCCATTGCTCGTGCCACTGCTCGTCTTCGCCGGCCTTGACGAAAAACTCCAGTTCCATTTGTTCGAACTCGCGTACGCGGAAGATGAAGTTACGAGGGGTAATTTCGTTGCGAAACGCCTTACCAATTTGGGCGATACCAAAGGGTAGCTTGGGCGACGTGGAATCAACGACGTTTTTAAAGTTGGTGAAAATCGCTTGTGCAGTCTCGGGTCTCAAGTAGGCAAAATTTCCGCCGTCTTGAACTGGGCCCACGGCAGTCTTAAACATCAGATTAAACGGCCTGGGTTCTGTTAGGTCATTTGAGCCACATCCCGGGCAAACGTCCCCATCCAAGTGGTCCGCGCGCCAACGGCTTTTGCAGGCGCGGCAGTCTACTAACGGATCGGTAAAGGTGGCTTCGTGACCCGAGTGCTGCAGGGTCAGCGGGTTGGTTAGAATCGCCGCATCTAGGCCTTGAATATCATCGCGTTCGTAGACCATGGCTCGCCACCAGGCAGCCTTGAGATTGTTCTTAAGCTCGACCCCCAGCGGACCGTAGTCGTAGACCCCTTGGAGGCCTCCGTATATGTCGCTGGATTGAAAAATAAAGCCTCGACGTTTGGCTAAGGAGACGAGCTCCTCCATGGATTTAGCAGTCACGTATCTTCCTGAACAAGTGGTTAAAGCGGCGGTTAACTAAAGTCCCTCGCCGGCGCGCGGGACTATACCGATAAAGCAGGGTAAATTCAGCGTCAGTCCGGCGCGAGATAAGTTAGGCGCCAACAACCATCATGACATTAGGGAGAACTTCCATGACCAGCAATCTTTTCGATTTAACCAACAAAGTGGCGCTAATCACCGGCTCCAGCAAGGGCATTGGCCGGGCGATTGCAGAGGAAATGGCTCGGCAGGGTGCCAAGGTGGTGATCAGCTCTCGCAAGGCTGATGTTTGTCAGGAGGTTGCGGACGGCATCAATGCCGAGGCCAAGGCATCGGGCAACGCTACAGGTGAGGCCATCGTCATACCGGCTCATGTGGGGCAACGCGACGCATTACAGCACTTGGTAGACGAAACCCGTGAGCGCCTTGGTCAGATCGACATCTTGGTTTGCAACGCAGCGGTGAATCCCTTTTACGGTTCTATGCAAGACCTACCCGATGATGCCATGGACAAAATTCTGGACATCAACATCAAGTCCAACCACTGGTTGGTGAACATGGTGTTGCCGGAAATGATCGAACGTAAAGACGGATCTATCATCATTGTTTCCAGCGTTGGCGGCCTGCGCGGCAGCCCGGTTCTGGGCGCTTACTGCATCTCTAAGGCAGCAGACCTGCAGCTGGTCCGCAACTTGGCGGTAGAACACGGCCGTCACAATGTGCGTGTGAATGCGATTTCTCCGGGACTTGTGCGCACCGACTTCGCCCGGGCCTTGTGGGAAAACCCGGACATTCTGCGCGAGCGCACTGCGGGGGACCCGCTCAAGCGCATTGGTGAACCGCGTGAGATCGCTGGTGCGGCGGTGTATTTGGCATCCGCAGCAGGTTCTTTCACCACAGGTCAGAATTTTGTGGTCGATGGCGGTGCCACGATCAGCTAAATTAGCGCCCCTCTTAATCTTTGAACTCGGACAAGACCATGGATAGTGAAACCGTAAAGCCGCGCTGGTGGGCTCAAGCAATTTTGATTGGTTCCGTCATCGCTGCGACCTTAGTGATAGTCAGCGGCTTGGGCACGCGATTTGGTATCTGGGAATACACTGGTGGTTTTACCGTCGCCAGCGGCGGTGTCCTGCTCGCCACTGCTGCCGTGTTCTTGGGCATCGTTGGCTACGCGGTTTGTCTGTTCAAGGGCTTTAAAGCCGAGCGCTCCAATCTGTTGATTGGGGTTCTGATTAGCGCGCTAATTCTCGGACAGACCGGTATGCAGATGGCGGCTCTGGCGGCGGTTCCCGCCATTCATAACATCTCGACAGATACGCTGGATCCGCCGGATTTCGACGTGCTGGTGGCTGTGCGGGAGGCTGAAGGAGCCAATCCATTGGCCTACGATGCCGAGGTTCTGGCTGAGACCCAGCAACAGGCCTATCCCTGGGTTAAGACTATGAATTCCGCGACCAGTCCGGCAATTGTGCTGAATAACGCTGTGACCGTGCTGGAAGACATGGGCTTGGAAGTGGTGAATGTGTCCGCAGAGAAAGGGATCGTCGAAGCGACGGATACAACCTTCTGGTATGGCTTTAAGGATGATGTGGTAGTGCGGGTTCGCAGTGCCGAGTCCGGGTCGGGCAGCATCGTTGATGTGCGCAGCGTATCCAGAGTGGGTCGATCCGACGTGGGTTTGAACGCCAAGCGCATTGGGGAAATCCTGAACGGATTGGGCGGCTAGGGGCCAGCGATCAAACCGGAGCGATGGCGTCTTAGAAATTGACGATCTGGCATTGCATGGATTCGAGGTCGACGACACCGATGGCGTTTCGGCCTTGCATCATGCCCGCGCACTCTCCCGGGTTAAAAATGGTTTGGGCGTTCTTTTGCTCTAAGCGGTAACGGTGAGTGTGGCCGTGCAGCGCTAGGTCCTGCTGGCTCAGGTGGCCGTCGAACTCCAGCGGATCGTGAACCACAATGATGGTTCGGCTGGCCCAGTTCAAATTAAGAGGCGGATCTTGAAAGGTGAAGCCATGTCGAGCAATGGCATCCTCCAGATCTTCGCGTTCTTGATCGTTGTTACCAAATACGCCGAAAAGCGGGGCATTGAGTGCTGCGAAAACATCTAAGGTTTTAGCCTGGCTGATGTCTCCGGTATGGATCACTCGATCTACGCCTTGCTCGTTAAAAATTTCGACGATTCGGCGCACATTTTTTAAGTTGTTGTGAGTGTCGCTGACGACGCCAATTCGCATGATGGATCCTAAGGTGCCGGTTTAAAGCGTGGCCCGATTGCTTGGGGGTTAGCTGGAAAATAAAACGCCAGGCGAACCTGGCGTTGTGCTAGCTTGGGGCGTTAGCCAAATCTATTGGGCGCGTTCCAGCACATGGATCGCACAAGCGCTGCCCAAACCGATGACATGAGTCAGTCCGATCTTTGCGCCCTCTACCTGACGCGATCCTGCCTCGTTGCGAAGGTGGGTGCTGACTTCGTAGATGTTGGCGATGCCAGTGGCTCCCAGAGGGTGACCCTTGGACAGCAAGCCGCCGGAGACGTTGACGGGTATACGGCCGCCTAAGGCAACCTCGCCGTCGTCAATCATGCGGCCAGCATCTTCTTGCTTGCAGATACCCAGATTGCCGTAGTGCAGAATTTCTGCAGTGGCAAAACAGTCGTGAAGTTCGATGAGGTCTATGTCCTCTGGCCCCAGACCTGCCATCTCGTAGGCTTCTTTGGCGGCTTTTTGGGTGCATGAGTTCACATCAGGCATGACCAGATCGCGCTCTTGCCATGGATCCGACGCCAGAACCGATGCTCGTACCTTGATGGCTCGGTCCATGAGCCCAAGCTCCCGGGCTTTCTTTTCGGAACAAATAACAGCCGCCGCTGATCCGTCTACGTTTACCGAGCACATAAGCTTCGTGTTGGGGTAAGAGATCATCTCTGCGTTCATCACTTCTTCAAGGGGAGTCTCAATTTGATACATCGCCTTGGGGTTCAATGTGGAGTGATGGTGGTTCTTTACCGACACCTTGGCAAACTGCTCGAACGTGGTGCCATAGTGACGCGCATGCTCCATGCCGGCTTCGGCAAAAACAGCGGGCATAGTGCCCGAGCCAATCAAGCCTTCTTTTGGAATTCCGGTCTTAGCACCGCCGCCGCCGAGCAGGCCTTTGCCCATTTGCTCAACACCAACGGCCAAAACCACATCGTACAGTCCGGCCTTAACCGAAGCCCACGCTTCGCGGAAAGCCGTAGCGCCGGTGGCGCAAGCGTTGGCAACGTTTACCACCGGCATACCGGTTTGCCCGATTTCCTGTAGCAAGCGCTGGCCAACCATGCCAGATGCCTGTCCAAGGTTGCCGCAGTACAACGCCTGCATGTGCTGAATGCTTAGGCCGCAGTCATCCAAAGCCATCAAGGCAGCTTGGGCGCCAATTTGCGGTACCGTCTTATCCGGGAAGCGCCCGAATTTGATCATGTCGACCCCTACGATATATGCGTCGGTCATAGTCGTTCTCCGTTTTTAAGCTTGATTAGCGTAAGTCTATGTTTTTGGTTGAAAGAAAAAGGAAAGATAGCTGTTGCCGTCGGCGTCCTTGCGACCAAGGGCATCGGCGAAAACCACCTCAACAGGCATATCGAATTCGATGTTTTCCGGATCGGGCTCCACATTGATGAGGTTGCCCTTGATGGCGGTGCCATCATCTAAATCAACGATAGCGCTGACATAGGGCACTTCGATGCCGGGGAATGAGCGGTACACAATTGAGTAGGAATACAGCTTGCCGCTATTGGGCAGTGTGACAGCGCTCATCTGATCTCTTGCGCCACATTTTGAACAAACGCTGCGTTCGCCCAAGAAGGTGGTACCGCATTGGCCACACTTCTGGCCCTCTAGGTATGGTTCACCGCCTTCTGGAATCTTCAGATAAGGCACTGCTGGTAAAGACTGATTGCTCATGATTCCCCTCAAAAAAATAATTCGTCTCCAGGCTCTTGCGACAGATCGCAAAAAGCATGTTAAAGATCATACTATCGTGCCACTTTTGGCGGTAGAGCGAGATGTTGTTCACAAATAGGGTCTTCAGCGCATAG
Organism: Pseudomonadales bacterium; assembly: GCA_029248675.1. GTDB lineage: Bacteria > Pseudomonadota > Gammaproteobacteria > Pseudomonadales > Azotimanducaceae > UBA4421. The sequence continues at coordinate 11,788 of JAQWIX010000163.1, forward strand.
TTTGGCATCACCCGCTCCTTA
>JAQWIX010000165.1 GCA_029248675.1 Pseudomonadales bacterium
TGAAAAGGCCTACCAGAGGACGGAAAAAGCCAGGACCCTTGCGCGTCAACAAAGAACAGCGCCTCAAACAGCGGAGCAGTCACAGGCTCAACAACATTCGGACAGGTCGTTGGCGGCTGAGATGGCATTGTCCGGGACGTCTTGGAAGCATGGTCTTGACGGTGCGGCGATAAGCGCGCAGCAAGGTCTAAGAAGAATGGGTTCCTATCTACCCGGTTGGGGGCAGCGTTTAGAGAATAAACGGCAGGCGGTGGAAAAGGCCAGAGCGCTTGCTCGTGATCCTGATCAAGCAACGCAAAAACTCATTGGAGAAAAGCGAGACGAACGTTTTAACACGGAGCTCAAGAACCAAATAGCCTACAGCGGGGTGGGGTCTGAGATAGCCACCGCAGCCAGCATGACGTCGAGCCTAGTGCAGTCGCAATTGGGGTTCACCAAGAAATTTAGGCGCCGGCAGATGGAGGCGCTTACCACTAAGGTTCGCGCTAGGCTGGCGGTGTCGGATCCGGATGCCTCCACTCAGCAAATGATGGCAGACCATAAGACTAGGCGGTTTGATGCAGCGCTTGGTAGGTCAAATCCGGAAACGGGCTTTATGGGTAGCCTCTCCAACGCTCAGCACCAAGCCTCGATGTCCTTTTATCGGCAGGCGGCGATGATGTCCCATCAATTCGGTTACAAGCGTGGTGTCGATTACTACAGTCAGCGAGGACGCGAGGCAGAAGAAATTCACACTATGGCAAATAGCAGAATGGCCCAGCGCTTGAACGAGCGTCACAGGCGGCGAAATCAGACAGCCATTATCCATGAAGGCAGAGGGGATAAGCTCGATGTGGCGTCAGGTGTTGTAAAGACTTCCGCCAATGTTGCCAGTAAGGGTGTTCGGGTTGCTGCCGATGCTCATGGTGTGCCCGCCGGTGCAGTGGTAGAGGCCAGTACCCAAGCAACGCTGGAGCTTGGCGCTGCCGGGCTTTCACATCTGGCGGCGGGTGAGCACGACCAAGCACAATCGGCGTACATAAACTCACCTAAACCTGAAAAAGGTGGTCAAGACGCCATGATGGATTACTCAAAGGCAATCCTTGAAGACGTCAAAGCCGGCAACTCTCGCAGGGTGCGAGACCAGACAGCAGTAGGCGCGGTGAAGAAGGGTGCAAGGAAAGCCATCGGTCTCAGCCATCAGAGTAAGTTTGCAAAGTCGGTGGAGGGCACGGCAGTGGATGTGGCTGCATCACAAGCGCTCGAACACTTGCGGGAGAGTAAGTCATTAACCTTGGATAGAGCCCATGCGCTGAGAGGCAGAACGCTTCAAAAAGCTGTCAAACATGAAGCGGCAGATGTAATCGCAGCCAAATTTAAAGCGAATCGGTACCGCAAAAGCCCTGAAGGGCAGCGCGTACAAGCTCACCTCGAAACAGCAAGGCACGAGCGGGCCACTGCCACGAAGATAAAAGCTTCTCTCGACAAACTTACCTAGTCAGGTGGGCTCTCCACGGACCATGGCAAAGGCGCCAAAGGGGTCTCGCCCCGGGCTTTGGTAAGCAAGTCATTGACTTTCTTAAGAGATTGTTCGATACCTTGGATAAAGCCAACATCCTGGGGAGAAGGGTATGTCCGTTCGAATCGATTCCAAAAGCGGTCTAAAGGTTTTCGCCACCCGCGCAGCCAAAGCATCGGAAAAAATCGCAGGTAAAGGTTATTCAACCGTTAGCGATGAGGCCCTAAAAACCTTGCCGCCGCCACCCGTCGGTGCGGTCTTCGATGCGCTAGAGCAAGCGAAGTATCGGGAATTCAAAGAGGCGCGTGCTGGTGCTGCGAACTACATGTCCATGGAAGGGGAATTTAGCCGCTATTTGGAAGACGTGTACTCCGCTGAGCCCGTGGCCCGGGAGGCGCTCACGGATGAATGCGACGTGCTTGTCGTAGGCGCTGGCTTCGCTGGCTTGTTGCTTTGGTACAAGCTGCGTGAAGCTGGTTTTCAAAACGTTCGTTTTTGTGAAAAAGGCGGCGATGTTGGTGGTACCTGGTATTGGAATCGGTATCCGGGCATTGCCTGCGACGTGGAATCCTACAGTTATCTCCCACTGTTAGAGGAAATGGATTACATCCCGTCCATGAAGTTCGCAGCGGGTTTTGAAATCATGGAGTACTGCCAGAAAATGGCAGAGAAATTTGGTTTTTACGACAAGTGCCTGTTCCATACGACCGTGGAAAAAACCGAGTGGGATGAAGATACGGGTCGCTGGACTGTTTCCACGGACCGGGGTGATGCCATGCGAGCTAAATTCGTTGTTTTGGCTAACGGTATTTTGACCACCCCAAAGTTGGCACGCATAGACGGCATGCAGTCCTTCGAGGGCGATTCGTTCCATACTTCACGTTGGGATTACAACATCGATTTGAAGGACAAACGTGTCGGCATCATTGGCACTGGCGCCACCTCGGTTCAAGCGGTTCCCGAACTGGCGAAAATCGTAAAAGAGCTTTACGTTTTCCAGCGAACCCCTTCATCTATCGACGTTCGTGATCAGCGCGAGACCTCTGTTGAAGAATTTGCCGAGTGGTCAAAGGAGCCTGGTTGGGCCAAGGCGCGTCGAGCGCGGTTTGCTCGAATTTCCGAAGGGCGTACTGCTATGAAAGCCAATGATGACTACCTTGCTGGCCGCGTACCGGATTTTAAAACGCACAAAAAGCATGAGGGTGATATCACCCCGGAAGAGTTGGTGCAAAAGCAGCTGGATACAAACTTTCGGATCATGGAGCAAATTAGGGCGCGGGTAGATGCCATCGTTGAAGACCCAGTAACCGCGGCTGCCCTAAAGCCCTACTACCCTTACGGCTGCAAGCGACCAACCTTCCATGACGAATACTTACCAACTTTTAACCTGCCCCATGTGCACCTGGTGGACACCGCTCCGCGCGGGGTCAGCGAGATCAATGCGCAAGGGGTTGTGCACGACGGTACGCAATACCCCGTCGATGTGTTGATCTACGCTACTGGTTTTGAATGGATGGCCACCTCTACGTTTAATATGATCGTCGGGCGGGAAGGGCGATCCTTGCGGGACAAGTGGCAGCAAGAAGGCACAAAAACCTTTTTGGGTTTGCACAGCCAAGGGTTCCCCAACTTATTTATCGTTTCAGGGCCTCAGGGCGGTGGTGGCAGCTTTAACTTCACCAATGCCATTGAAGAGCACGGCGACTACGTGGTTTGGATGCTCAGCACCATGCGGGAAAATGGTTCAGATGTTGTCGATGTGAAATCTGAGCCGGAAAACGAATACGCCAAGCACTGCCAGCAGGCCGATAAGCTAACGCGCCCTCTTCGCGACTGTATTACCTACTACAACGGTCATGGCGAAGCTGAGCCAGGTAGCCTTGCCTACTACGGCGGCGGCAATTGGCACAAATACCGTATTCGAGCTCAGCAAACCTTGGAACCCTATGAGTTTGAGGGCTGCAGCGGGTAGGGCGAAGGCTTTCGCCGAGCCTGATGTTCTGGTTCCGGCCAGGGTCGCGGTTGTCAGGAGCTTTCTGACTTGGCGACCTCTGCGACAACTTTGCGGGGCGAGTTTTTTGTGTCCGCAAAGGTCAAGATGTCTTGGGTGATTTGGCGTTTGCCTTCGGCTGAGCTGTACATTTTTTCGCGCAAAGCCTGCTCACTGTCAAAGCAACACAGCGCGAGGCCATGCCAAGCGGGACCAAAAAACCGGTGCACAATCTGTAGCTGATAATAGTGGGTCATGGCCGAGTGCACCTTCAGCGCCAGCGGTCCATGCACTTCTCTCCAATGGGTGTCGGCGCTTAAGGCGTCTAGGCCGGGTTTGGCTATCATTGGAAAAATTCCAACGCTTGCGGGCAAATCGCCGTGGCTAAGTTCGTCCAAAGGGCGGTTGAGCATGGCGCGTTCGCTGACTAAATACAGGCCAACGCACAACTGCTCATTCAAGGCTATGAGTTTTGGCGAAGCGCTCAGGACCAAGCTTGCAAATGGTAGGTGGTCGGTTGGGTCAGCGATGGCGTTGAAGGTCAGATGTTCTTCGCCTGTTTTTTCTTGGGCGTCGCGCCGGTTTGCAAACACCGCGGCTAATTTCAGTACTGGCATGCTCCATCTCCTCTGGGCTGTATCTTATTAGACCGTATAACGAGCCACCGTAAAGGCTCTTTCACCCAAGCCTCGGGGTGTTCTACTCGCCCCAGTCCTGCTTACTAAAATGCTCGCCTAGGTGGTCAAGAAAGAGTCGGATTTTAACCGACAAATTTCGGCGGCTCGGATAGACCGCATAGATCCCGGAGTCCAGATCCGAGACCGTTGTCTCGAAGTCGGATAACACTCTAACCAACGCGCCGCGTTTCAGGTGAGCGTTCACCGTCCAGCCCGGGAGTAGAGCGACGCCAAGTCCAGATAAGGTGGCGGAACGCAGGGAATCACCGTTATTTGTTTGAAAGTTGCCAGCAACCGGTATGTCTGTCGATTGGTTAGCGCGGTCGCGAAATTGCCAGATTGACGCGGCAGAGCCGAACTCGAAACGGTAGGTTAGGCAGTTATGATTCAGCAGATCTGCTGGGTTTTTGGGTTTGCCGTGCTGCCGCCAATACTCCGGGCTAGCGCAGACAACTCTGGGACTGGAAGCCAAATGCCTACTGATCATTGCCGCGTCTGCTTTGTCGCCGGTTCGAATGGCCAAATCAATACCGTGCTCGGTTAAGTCCACATCCGTATCCGTAAGCCACAAATAGACATTGAGTTCTGGGTATTGATCGAGAAACGAGGGGATCAGCGGTGCAACCAGTTGTGTACCAAGAGATGTGCGGGACTGAATACGCAAAGTACCTCTTGGCCGAATCGCCAATTGACTGACGGCGTCGCGCAGCTCATCAATGTCCTGAACCAAACGCTCGGCACGCTCTAAATAGACTTGTCCTGCCTCGGTAAGCGTTAACTTCCGGGTGGTTCGATTGAGCAATCGGACCCCAAGGTCTTCCTCCAAGGCAGTAATTTGTCGGGACACACTGGCGGGAGAGAGGCCC
>JAQWIX010000180.1 GCA_029248675.1 Pseudomonadales bacterium
AAAAAACATTTCTTGAGTTTGTTGGGGGTCCAGCGTGAGGTCTTTGTTCACGGCAAGGCGATTTCCATGAGTTCGAACTACTCTTTGTTTAGCAGCTATCACCCCAGTCGACTGAACGTGAATACTCGCCGATTAACTCAAGAAATGTTTTTTGGTGTATTCGCCCAGATTTATCAGACGTTGAGTGAGGCTGACGGTTAGGCGCCAAGGTCTAGCATGCTCCCTGCCAAGGGGCGCGGACATCCCTATTGACGGTAGTGATTGCCGAAGAGCCACAGGGGCAGCACCGATGGAAAGGTTACAGCGGCCGCTGCTTTTAGCCTTTGTGCTGTAACTAACGAGGTGTGCTCGTGTGGGTAATCCCTGCGTCCAGCCTAGGGTCGGTGCTGATGCGAACTCAAAGGTTCTCGGAGCCGACTAGCCTCGCTATAGTGCCCCAATGACTGCGACCGACTTTGACTCCGAACATTTTTTAAAGAACCTCACCCGTAAGCCGGGCGTATATCGAATGCTCGATGTTCAGGGGAAGGTGCTATACGTAGGCAAGGCCCGGAATTTGAAAAACCGCGTGTCGAGCTATTTTAGAGCGTCAGGCTTGGCTACTAAAACCATGGCCATGGTGGCTAAGATTCATCGCATTGAGACCACGGTCACCAAAAGCGAAACAGAGGCCTTGTTGCTCGAGCAGAGCCTTATCAAAACGGATCGCCCGCCGTATAACATTTTGTTACGAGACGACAAATCTTATCCGTTTGTTCATATCTCAACTCAGGACGGGTTTCCTCGGCTGTCATTTCATCGAGGACTCAAGAAGGGGGCGGGGAAGTACTTTGGTCCCTTTCCCTCGGCTGCCGCGGTGAGAGATAGTCTCAATGTTCTGCAGCGCCTTTTTATGGTTCGCCAATGTGAGGATAGCTATTTCAAGAACCGGTCGCGTCCCTGTTTACAGCATCAGATTCGTCGGTGTAGCGCGCCCTGCGTCGGCTTAGTCAGCAAGGAGGACTACGCCGAAGATGTTGAACTGGCCATTCTTTTTTTGCAGGGAAAGAGCATTGACGTATTAGATCAGTTCAAAACGAAAATGGATGCGGCAGCCAGCGCCTTGGATTACGAACGGGCAGCCAAGTACCGGGACCAGATCCTTCAGCTGCGTAAGATCCAAGAGCGTCAATACGTTCATGGGGACGCTGGTGATGTTGATGTCTTTGGTTACGCGGAGGAAGGCGGTCAAAACTGTGTTCAGGGTGTCTTTATTAGAGCTGGACGCGTGCTGGGGCAAAGGACCTACTACAACAAAAATGATCTATCGCTTACTGCAGGAGAATTTTTGCAGGCTTTTGTCGCTCAGTATTATTTCGCATCGGTGCAGCGTGATATTCCGAAGTCCATTTTGGTCAGTGAGCTATCATCTGATCATGATGCCCTAGCCCAAGCATTGAACGATAAAGCTGGACGTAATGTGCAGTTGACCCAAGACGTGCGTGGACAGCGGGCACGCTGGCTGTCCTTAGCTAGGGATAATGCGAAGTTGAACTTACGCAGTCATTTGGCAGATAAAAGCCACATGCTGGCGCGCTTTCAGAATTTACAGGATGCCGTGGGGCTGGATGAGATGCCCCAGCGGTTGGAGTGTTTCGACATCAGTCACACAATGGGGGAAGCGACGGTGGCTTCCTGCGTGGTCTTTGATACCAGCGGGCCGCAAAATTCGCTTTACCGGCGCTTTAATATCGACGGCATCACCGGTGGGGACGACTATGCGGCTATGGAGCAAGCGCTTCGGCGGCGCTATACAAGATTGATTAAGGGGGAAGGTGAAATGCCAGACCTGCTGATCATCGACGGTGGGCTAGGGCAAGTGCGTAGGGCATTAGCCGTGTTGGCCGAACTGCAAATCGATTCGGTTAAAACCTTGGGTATCGCCAAAGGGGTGGAGAGAATCTCTGGCGAAGAGCGCTTCTTCTTAGGAGAAACAGAGATCGTCATTGATGGGCGCTCCGAGGCCGGACACCTGCTGCAGCATATTCGCGACGAGGCTCACCGTTTTGCCATAACAGGACATCGCGCGCAGCGGGGTAAGAAACGCAGGCAAAGTGAACTCGAGCAAATTGCCGGGGTGGGTCCGAAACGTCGGCGCCAGCTGTTACTGCATTTTGGCAGCCCAGCCGGAGTGCGTGGTGCCAGCGTTGAAGAACTCGCGAAAGTTCCCGGCATTAGTGGCAACATTGCAGATCAGATTTACAGCGCTCTGCATGAATGACTTTCACAGGTCTATGATCATCACGATGAGCGCTTGCACGACAAAGCTACGGGCATTGGTACCACGACTTAGGAATGACGCTTGAACCTCCCCAACATATTGACTGCTAGCCGAATTTTGCTGATACCGATCTTTGTAGGCCTTTATATGGTCCAGCAAGACTGGAGTATTGTTCTTGCCAGCGTTCTTTTTACGTTGGCTGCTGCCACAGATTGGCTTGACGGCTACCTAGCCCGAAAGTTGGAACAAACCACGCCGCTGGGTGCGTTTTTGGATCCAGTGGCGGATAAGTTGATCGTCGTCTCTGCTCTTATCGTCTTAGTGGCCTATCACAGCAATGCTTGGTTGACGCTACCGGCATTAGTCATTATCGGTCGCGAAATTGTCATCAGTGCGCTTCGGGAGTGGATGGCCGAAATGAACGATTCGGTCACTGTGGCCGTCAGCTACCTTGGCAAAGTGAAGACGACGCTGCAGATGATCGCCACAGTACTTTTGCTGGCTCAGCCTGTAGGGGCGGCCACGCTCCTGATGCAGGCATCCTATGTATTACTATATCTAGCTGCAGCAATGACGCTCTGGAGTATGTGGCAGTATCTGAACGCGGCTTGGGCTTCGCTGAGTCGAGGGATGAGATAACCCGATAAGGGCCTTGGGTGTTTAAGCGAACAGACCAGCGCTGTAGCTTAAAGAAAATGGAGGCTGAGGTCGGAATCGAACCGGCGTTAACGGAGTTGCAGTCCGCTGCATAACCACTCTGCCACTCAGCCTTGGAAGGGGCAAGAGTCTATCGGTGTCCAACAGCAAAAGCCACCGCCGGGTTAACATTGCCTGTCGAATCACCGGTCTTTTCCCACAAGACAACGATACAAAACGATAACAAGAGGACAACACCTTGGCTGAAGAAATGATGCCCATGAGTGGCAGCGACGCATTTTTTGAGGGTTTCAACGACAATCCCTTCCACCAGTATATGGGGTTGACCGTAGCCGATGTCTCCCCGGACGCTGCGCGGCTGCGTTTAACCGTGACGGATACGACTCCCACTGGTATTGGCGGCAGCGTCAACGGTGGGGTGCTGGCGACCATGGTGGACATGGCAGCGGTAGCAGCTGTCTTCAGCAAGATGTTGCCAGGGAGTCAGCCGGCAGGAACAGCCGACCTTTCCATTACTTACCTGCGCCAAGCTCATGGGGCATGGCTTGACGCGAAAGCCTTGGTGATCAAACGAGGGCGTCAGCTGACGACTATAGAAGTCAGCATTTCCAACGATGAGGGCCGACTGTGCTGTAAGGGCCAGGTACTGTATGCCATGCATACTACCCCGCAGTAGTCTCGGTGGAGGGGGCGTTAGAGGGTCAGTAGTAAGATCTCGACGCAGCTCCTATTTTGCGCTAAGGCCTTTTGAGTCCCAGAGCAAGTGTGCGATCTAGAGCGTTGGCAAAGGCCTGCACATCTTTTTTGTCCAGCGCTGCAGGGCCGCCACTGATCATGCCCGTGGCGCGCAATTCCTCAGCTCGGTTGCGGCGCTGCAAATAGTCGCGAACATTTTCCTTGGTGTACACCGTGCCCCGAGGGTTCAGCGCCGTTGCTCCTTTGGCAACCACCTCCGCTGCCAAGGGGATGTCGGCGGTAATCACAAGATCCCCCTGCGCAACGGCATCAACTATGGCATTGTCGGCCACATCGAAGCCTTGAGCCACCTGCAGGGACTTGATGACTTTGGAGGGAGGAGTCGGAATATACTGGTTCGCCACTAAGGTCATCGAAATTTGCAGTCGTTCCGCAGCCTTGAACAAAACTTGCTTGATCGCCTTGGGGCACGCGTCGGCATCAACCCATACGTTCATACTTGGATCCTTTGAGCTTTGTTGTGCAAGTCCATGCGCAAAGCATAACGTTAGAATGTGACAACTGTTAGAGGAAGTACGCCGTCAATGTCGGAGTCAACGTTTAGAGGTTTGTTGAAAGACTTAGCGGTTTTTTTTGGCACCGTTTCTGCTTTTGTGGGTGGTTTCTTGCTGGTGAGTTATTTGGCGGCTCCCAGCCGTAACCCTTATGGTTTTTGGCTTGGATTCTTGCTTTACATGTATGTTTTTTCTAAGGCGGTAAGGTGGGGGCTAAATCGTCGGGGTAAGAAGCCAAGCTCTCCTAGATAAGTGTCTACGAGCTTGGAGTGCGAAAGAAATGCCAGTGGTTGAGCTAGTTCAGATGAACGGGTCTTGGAGGGAAAACGAAAAGCCTTGGAGGTGAAGTAGCGCAGAGGGGGAGAGGGGATAGCACCGGGCAACACCTCCAAGGCACGAACAAGTTGCGCTTTGCGGAGTGAAAACAAGGTGTTTCCAAGTAAGTTTTTGATACACGCGGCGCAAACAATTTTCAATGGACTTTTGCCGCGCTTGATGTTTCGAAAGTTCGCGTAGCTGCAGGCGTTTGAGCAGATCGTTAACGGCGGCAGCGGCCAAGTCCGCTTCAAGCCGTCGGGGTGGGTCTTTCTTCGTTGGCGGCGCAGTGCCTGATCTAGGTGGCTGGCGTATTCTCTTCCCCACTCTTTTTGCCCGGACTCGCCTTAGGGCGCTTTTGGATGGCCCGCGCCTTTTTCAGGTTGGTGTCGTCTTTGGCTTTAGCATTCGTTTTGGCGTTCGCTTTAGCATTGGAGCCTTTCTTTTTCGCTGGTGGTCCCTTTTTCTTTTTGGCGGTGCCACCCTGTTGAGGTTCTCGTGCATTACCCTTGGAATCTGCGCGAGCAATATTTAATTTGCGCCCACAGACCCAGGCTTTCTTTAGGTCTGCAAAAATAGGCTTTGGCATGCCGGTGGGTAGTTCCACGATGGAGTGATCGTCTCGAATGTCGATCCGACCAATATTTTGGGCATCCAGTCCCGCCTCATTGGCAATGGCACCAACAATGTTTCT
>JAQWIX010000182.1 GCA_029248675.1 Pseudomonadales bacterium
CGCACCGCCGTTAGCTTCGGTGTCTTCGGTACCGATGGCTGCAACACCAGCATTACCACCAAGGACTACGTCGGTCGTGCCTGCGGCGTTTTGAGCAGCGGTCGCGATGAAGTCGGCATCAGCATTCACGGTGCCATCAGCGCTGCGCACATCAATACCTGTTCCCTCAATTCCAACCTTGTGGTTGGCATGAGTTTGGTTGGCGATGTTGGTCGCCAAAGTGGCGTCGCTGAAAACGTTGAAGTCACCAAACATACGATCCCCCACCAGTTGTACCTTGCCGCCGGTTAGGGAGGCAGTAACGTCCTGGTAAGTGGTCAGATTCTTGGCTGTGCCGTCGTGGTCGCCGCCGAACATCGTGGCGTTGCCCAAGCCCGTTTGCCATGCGGCTGCATCGGTTCCGCTGACGAGAATCTTAAAGACGTCGCCGGTGGATTCTTGCTTGAGATAGTAGTTACCCGTCGTTAGCGCCGTGGCATCAGAGCTTGTGACACGAATTGCAGCGGTACCTTCAGTGGCGCCCAGAGCGTCGTTAATCAGAGTCGAGTATTCGTGCTGATTGTGGGTGGTTACAGTCGTAAAGGACGTAGTCACACCAGTAGAGTCGTTGCGGATATAAAAGTCCGTATTATCGGCAAGGTCAGACGCGTCATTTTTCACTGCGTTGACAGCAAGGGCAGTTTCGGTGGTCGTGCCATCGTGCTTCATAGTCTTGATGCGCAGGTTGGTTTCCGACTTTTCGTTCTCAACCAGCATGTCCGAGCCATCTGAACTGTACAGGCGAACCTTGTTGTCGCTTGTGGCAGAAGCGGTTACGCCGGTGGATCCAGAGACTGCGTTAATCTTGTCAATAGCGTCGCTGACGTTAGTGCGGCTCATTACAAAGTCGCCGGTGGTCGTGCCATTGATTTTTAAGCTATAGGTTTGATCTTGCTGGTACTCGTTATGCAGTACAGCGTAAGTCTTAGCCGATGCTGTTACCCCAGTTTCACCAGAGACAGCGTTAATGTTTGCTGCCGTGTTTTTGGCTGAATCGCCGGCAGATACTGCGATGGTGCGCGATACACTGTTACCGTTGATAATGATGTCGTCCGCATCATCAGTCAGGTTGGTTTTAACACCGTTACCGGCGCCAGCGGATGCGGCAATGACATCGCCTACGAGCTCATGTGCACCCAAGGCGTTAGCTGAGGTGGAATCCAGAGAGATGTTAATTGTTTCACCGCCTTCCGTGCCAACTTGCATCTGCTTGGAAGTGTATGTTCCATCCAGTACCACTTGATTATTGAAACGCGTATTGGCGGAAACTCGGGTGATCTCTGCAACTAGCAGGTTTACTTCTTCCTGAATCGCTGATCGGTCGGTACCGGTGTTGGTGTCGTTGGCAGACTGTACCGCTAGTTCGCGGAGACGCTGTAGCATATCTGCTACCTCAACCAGTGCACCTTCTACTGACTGAGTCAGAGAGATACCGTCGTTGGCGTTCTTGATCGCCATGTTCAGGCCATTAACCTGAGAGGTCATGCGTTGAGCAATGGCCAGGCCCGCAGCGTCGTCAGACGCGCTGTTGATTTTGCTACCCGTAGAGAGACGAGTCATAGCCTCACCCTGTAAAGAGTCGGCATAAGCAAGAGCCCGCTGAGCAGTCAATGAGCTCACATTGGTGTTTACAACTAAAGACATAAGTCTTCTCCTTCTTAAGTTACTGTTGCGTAAGCGGGGCCCTTGCGAACCAACCGCGAATCGCTGTTTGCGACAGAAACTTAGTCGGGCTAACAGAACCCATCTTTAGGTCAAAAAAACAGGCGACGAAAAATAATTGTTAGCACGCGGCAACAGGATGCCGAGGAGCTATGGTTGACTGAACGAAAGCGGCAAGTCGTGGCCGAAAACCAGGTAAAAACGGGACAAGTAGGCCGAAAAGCGGCAACCGTCACGGCATAAAATATTTCACTTTTTTTTTCACGCCCTAGTTTTCGCGAGTCGCGAGCGGCAATGAAGGGCCGCTTGGCGCGCATGGATTGCCGGCTAGCGGTTGCCCCTTGCCGGTTAACTTGGTGCGGAGTTTGGCGCTGCTAAATGGTTCTGGCGATAGCGGTTGATATACACGGCGAAAATTCGGCCCATTGGTTGGCTTGCGAGCGGCTTAAAGCGATCTCGTATCTCCTGCCTCTTATAAGCAGACGAAAGGAATCGGACGGGTCCGCAGGCTCGGTGCTAAACGCTAACGAAAAAAATATATGGTAATCGGGTGCTTCCTTAGGCTTGGATGATTCGGATGCTGATGGTGCCTGAACCAAGGATTGGCTGGCGGATCTGGGCCTAGGCTGGGGTAGCAGTCGGTTTAGCGTGGTTTCTGAGGCTTGTGTAGTTGGGAGCTGCGAAGCCAATCAAGAGATCAGGCCCTCTTGAGGGTGGCTTTTAGGTGGGCGTTCAAAGGGTTATTGGCCAGGAAAGCTAAGTGCTTTGACTTTCCTGTTCTTGCTGGCGTCTGGCTTTAGCTTCGAGCAGTCGTGCTACTGCCTTTTTCTCTTGGCGATATTCGTATATCCGCCAACTGAGCACTACTACCAAGGCGAACATAATGCCCTGGGCTACCAGTTCATGAAGGGGAATTTCGGGTGGTTCCAAATCGGTCTGAGTGCCCATAAGGAGCAACAGGGGAACGGCCATAAAGAGGAACCAGCGTATGCGAATACAGACAACACATACGGGTTTTTTTGATTCGCTCATGGTTGCCCCTGTTAAGGAAGTGGCGGGTGGAATGGACACAAATGAGCTAGCACTAGTCCCTATTTGAAAAAGGTAGATTCTCGAAGCTACTCTTCATGCTATCCCTAGTACTGTTCATCTGGTCGATGATCTGTTGCATAGCTAGGAATTGGCGATTGTATCGCTCTTCAACACGTTCCATTCGTTCAGCTAAGTCGCTGAGTTCTTCCTCACGTGTACTGTTAGCGTTGGCAAGGCTGTCTTGTTGGGAAACCAAATAGCTGTCGGAGTCAGTGGCGTTGCTTATGAGCTTGCCGATGTCGCCGGCTAAGCCAGCAACGGCGTCGCTGGAAGCTGCCTGATCATCGGTATTAGCCGAGAACATCTGCACCACGTCGGCGTAGTTATTCGCTAGGACGTTGTCCAGTTTGTCATCATTAACTTCTAGCTCGCCGGAACGGCTTACGCTTATGCCCATATCCGACAGATTCGAGATGCTGCTGCTTGCTGAGGACGACGAGCCTAAAACGATGCTCCGCAGAGACGATGTCAGAGCTCGAAAGATACTGTCGCCGGCAAGGGCGCCATCGACACTGGAGTTGCTCAGTTCTTTCAGCTGGCGCTGGGCCTCGTTGTAGATGGTGACGAAGTCCACGATGTTGGCGCGGGCTTCGTTGTTGTCCTGACTGATCGACAGGTTTGCGGCCCCATCGGTCACGGTATTGAGTGTAAGCGAAACGCCGGTCAGAACATCGTCGATCACATTGGTTGATCGGGTAAAATCAACGCCATTGACGTTTAGCTGGGCATCTGTAGCCGTTTGCACGCTTGAAAAGCTGATGGCGTCGTCACTGGAGGTCAGGCTGAAAGCCTTTTCCGCTCCGGTTTCGCCGATCAATTGTATTCGGTATCGGTCGCCGGCCACACCGGTATCGATTATTTCTGCCGTAACGCCTAGGCCTGCATCATTAATCGCGGTTACGGCGCCTTGAAGGCTGGCAGTGCCAACGGAAATCTCGGTGGCGGTGCCCGTGCCTACGGTCAAAGACAGGGTGACCGGGTCAGCGCTAAAGGTATCGGTTTCTGACGCAAAGGCGTTTGATACGCTGCGTTGCTCTTGGGCGATCTGGTTTACGGTAATGTTGTTCGATCCCGCGCGAGCCGACGTGGTGGACGACGCGGTGAAAGCGCTGGTTTGACTGTTGCTAACCGCGAAGGTTTTAAAATCTTTGGCGTCGTTGAGGCGCTGAGCGGCATCTTTGACCACATTGAGAATGGAGACAGCTTGGCCCAGACCGCTGATTTTGGCCTCATTTTCGGCAATTTTGGCATTGATGCGCGCTTCCGTCGGCGCTCTTTCGGCGTTCACCAAGGCTTCCACGATTTTTTTCGTGTCAAATCCGGCGCCGGCGCCTAGGGCTTGGACGTAGTCAATGCTGGCCATACTGGTTTGTCCGTTAAGAAAAGAGCTGCTCGAAGAGCCAATCGGCGGTCTTGAGCAAAACTTTAGTCATTTTTTAAGTAATCTAAAAGTTAACAATGACATCTTGCGCCGCTGGCCCAATTAGTCAAACGGGTTTGGTCGGAAGTGGTTGCCATGATGAGCAACGAGCAGCTGCGTTTCAGGACCAAGTGACCGACACGTCATACCTTTGTGGGCGCAAGATTGATCCTGCCTTGGCGAATATCGACCCACGTGGGGTTTTGTCAGCAATATGTATGCCAATAGCGTGCAATCGGGTCAGTTTGGCCCGATTTGCCTAATACGGGCAGGGAAATAGCCTTAAGTTCTTTTTTTGGCACGCAATTCGTTGTCTAAATCCCAAGATGGCGTCCGTGGCTTCAGCGATAAAGGCGAGTTGATCGGCATTGGTCTGCCGAATGTAGCGCTAAACGGCATGGTTTTGCCCGGTGCTAAAGCCTCTGAATTTTCTTGAAGGGGTTGTGACTGGCGGGTGGGGCCTCTTAGACCCCGAGCCATAGTCGCCAAGGTGATTTTGTTACTATAAAGTGGACAGATCGATGTAAGTAGGTCTGATCGGTGTCGCAAGTCATTGTCGGAGAGAGTGCTCAAACTCGGCAGCTCATGCAGTTGATCCGATCCATTGCGCCTACCGCTGCCAGCGTGCTGATCAACGGCGAGAGCGGCGTGGGCAAGGAACTGGTTGCTCAGGCCATTCACGGTCAATCAGATCGGGCGAAACAGCCTTTCGTAGCCGTAAATTGTGGGGCCATTCCCGCAGAGCTCATGGAGAGCGAACTCTTCGGCCACAAAAAAGGGGCCTTTACCGGCGCCATCGCCGACCACCTGGGCAAAGTCACCGCGGCCAACGGCGGCACCCTGTTCTTGGACGAAATAGGCGATATGCCTATGTCCATGCAGGTGAAACTGCTGCGGGTGCTGCAGGAAAAAGTAGTGTTGCCCGTAGGATCAAATCAGCCGCAGTCCGTGGACATTCGCGTGGTCGCCGCCACACACCGGATCCTTGAAGAAGAAATTAAGGCGGGCCGGTTCCGAGCGGATCTCTATTACCGTCTGAATGTGGTGCCATTAAAGGTAGAACCCTTGCGCGAACGCCGGGAAGAGCTGCCGGCCCTTATTCGCCACTTTTCCAAGCAATTTACTCAGCTAGACAGCCCCGGCATCGAATTTACTGATGGGTTTTTGCAGGTTATGCAGCGTTACGACTGGCCCGGCAATGTGCGTGAGCTGTCGAATATGATCCATCGCCTGTCTGTTCTGTATCCGGGACAGACCTTGCATATGAACCATGTGGCATCGTCTATGTTGCCTGCGGGCATGAGCGAATTGATACATGAGGATCCTGCCGACGAGCAGGGCTCTCTGTTCGATATAATGATGTCCGATGATGCGGACTTGGCAGGCCAAGAAGCAGAGTGCGATCCGGAGTCCATCATCATGCACGCTCAGGGGTTTGAGGATTTCCGTCAGCGCGGTCAGTCGTTAAAGGGCATGCTAAGCGACATTGAGCAAGATTTGATTCAGCGCGCGCTGAAGGAGTCTGATGGCAATGTGTCCCGCTGCGCCAAGCTGCTGCGTATGCAGCGCACCACGCTGATTGAGCGCATCAAAAAGTACAACCTGAATATGTCGGCAGCTTAGGTCGAAAGTAGGCAGCAAAACCGCAGCGGTAAGGCAGACAGCCTAAGGCGCTCCTCTCCGGGCTGCGGCTAAAGCTTGGTATCCAAACCTGTCGGAAAAGCGACAACCTTCGCCGCCTCACCGGCAATATCCGGCGAAGGAGTGGCAACATCCCGCCATAAATCCCTAACCCGTTGATTTAATTGATATAAAAAACTGGCACAGGTTTTGCTAATGAGTCTGCATCGAAGAACTTATGTGATGTAAAGACTATGTACCAAGACCACCCAATCGACCTCATCTGGGATGAATCCTCACCGATGGACGCCAATGTAATGGGTATTCTGACGCGCTCGGGTTTTCGCCCGCGCTCCATGGGGCCGGCGGCTGTGGCCAAATACGTGGAAAGTAACGGCTTTGGTCCGTGCGTGCTGTGTATGCACCGACGCGAGCTGCCGGACATTCAAATGATACGCACTCTGAAGCAACACTACGGCGCCAAGATTTATCTAGTGCTGCGGGTTGATCCGTCAGATCTTGAAAGTACCGTCGAAGCCATTAAGTTCGGTGTGGACGACGTCATTGCTGATGGTTCTGATCAACAGTCCAAGTGGGAAAAAATTGCCGGCTTGGCCAAGCTTCGATTACTGAAAAACGATTCCTATGTCTTTGTGGATGAAACCAGCCAACATCTGTTGGCGCTGGTAGAGCGAGTTGGTGCGGCAGAGGTCACTGCACTGATGTACGGACCCACGGGTTCGGGCAAGGAGGTCTTGGCCCGGTTAACTCACGACTTTTCACCGCGACGAGATGGCCCCTTTGTGCCGGTGAACTGTGCCGCGTTACCCGAGGCCTTGGCCGAAAGTTTGCTGTTTGGTCACGCCAAGGGTGCTTTTACCGGCGCAACCCGAAGCACCGAAGGTTTCTTTACCCAAGCTCAGGGCGGCACATTGTTTCTGGATGAAATTGGTGAGCTGACCCTGCCATTACAGGCAAAACTGCTGCGGGCCATTCAAGAAAAAGAAGTCCTGCCAGTGGGTAGCTCAGAAACCCAGCGGGTGGACGTGCGCATCGTGGCAGCAACCAACAGAGATCTGCGGGCTGGAATTCGAGCCGGTTACTTCCGGGAAGACCTTTACTTCCGGGTTAGCACGTTCCGCATCAACGTCCCTGGCTTATCTGCCCGGCTAGACGATATTTTACCCTTGGCCAATTATTTCTTGGTCAAACACAGTCGCGACGATCGCGTGTTGCAACTGGCGCCGGAGGCTGCAGCTAAGCTGCTGGCATATTCTTGGCCCGGCAACGTTCGAGAACTAGAGAACGTGGTTCAGCGAGCCATTGTGTTGAGCAACGACGGCGTCATCGCCGCCAGTCAACTGGTGTTCGACGAACCCGCAGATCACGACCTGTACAGCCAGGGCCCAAGACCGGTTGAAAACAACATACACCCTCTGGATGCACCCATCAGTCAGCGCGAACGCTGGCGCGATGCTCAAGGTCTGCCGTCCAATCCGTTCAGCGCCCACATGGCCACTCACGACGGATTTGACGAACCGGCAGACGACAGCTCCGAGGGTGGCTCAGGATTGCAGGGCGCCATGGATGCCAACGAATTTCGCATCATCGTGGACACCATCAAGAACACCCGTACCCGACAGGAAGCCGCAGACATGCTGGGTATTAGCCAGCGAACCCTGCGCTACAAAATCGCGCGGATGCGCGAGCGGGGTATCCAGATTCCTAAACGACGGTCGGCATAAATCATGTCCAGTGTGAACACTCACTATCAAAATCAGGTAGCTGAACTCTTGAGTCAGATTCGAGCCCACCAGGGCGAACCCAGCAGTCGCGCGGACATGATCCGAAGCGACACTGGGGAGGTTGGCGGAGTTCAGAAAACCAATGAACCCAGTAAAGGCAACTTTGGCACCTACATGGTGGAAGCCTTTAATGACGTGAATGACACCCAGCAGGCCAGCGCAGAATTGAAGAATGCCTATGAGCGTGGAGAAGACGTTCCGCTGACCGATGTGGTGCTTTCCATGCAGAAAGCGTCCATAGGTTTTGAGGCGACACTGCAGGTGCGAAACAAACTTCTTCGAGCATACGAAGACATCATGAATATGCCGGTTTAATCCGGCGTTGAACTGCGAAAGCTGAAAAGAGACTCCCATGGCAGAAGCAACTCTCGATTCGAATCAACAAGCATTGGCCCCCACTGGTGGCGGTCAGGTGGCAGCTCGGAGCAATGTCCCGGCAGCTCCCGGATCCAATCTCAGTGGTCCAATGGATGACCTAGGCGCAGACGGACCCGATAACGATGCCGATTCCGGTCTACTTGCCTTTTTGAACAACCCGGACGTGCAGCGAATTCTGCCCTACGTCATCGGTACCCTGGCACTAGCCATCTGCATCCTGTTTTATCTGTGGGTCTCGGCCCCAACGTATCGCTCGGTGTATCCGGGTATGTCCGAGGCAGACCGACAGGAAGCCAAGGACGTGCTGGATGGCGCCGGTTTTGCGCCGCGTATCGACATGAACAGTGGATCTCTTCAGGTGTCGGACGAGCGTTACCACGAAGCGCGTATTTTACTGGCATCTCAAGACATTCCCCGCAGCGCGACCGCCGGGGGTTTTGAAAGCCTGCTGGAGCAGGGTTCCATGACCACCAGCCGATTTATGGAGCAGGTCAGCTATCGCGCCGCGATGGAAACCGAGCTGGCAAAGTCCGTAACGGAAATTTCTACCATTCGAGGCGCGCGAGTCCACTTAGCTGAACCCCAGCAAAGTGTTTTTATCCGCAATCAAACCCCTGCCAAGGCATCCGTTGTAGTGGTCCCTCATCCCGGACGCGTGGTTACTCAGTCTCAGATCAAGGCCATCGTGCACTTGGTGTCTTCCAGTGTGCCCTATCTACCCTCTGAGAATGTTTCGGTGGTGGATAATACCGGCGCGCTGCTTACCGATACCGCTGGCGAAAATGCCATGACACTGACCACGGCTCAATCTGAACACAAACGATCCTTGGAGATGTCTTACAACCGGCGTATTGAGCAAATACTGGCGTCCATTGTCGGTATGGGTAATGTGCGTTCCGAGGTGGACGTGACCCTAGACTTCACGGAAGTCGAAACCACCTACGAAGAATTCGATAAGGCTGGGGTAGGTCCACGAACACGCTCCGAGTCACTAGATTACGAACAAGAAGCTGCCATCGGCGCATCGGGCTTGCCCGGCAGTTTTTCTAACCAGCCGCCGGCGGCACCGGATTTTGCACAAACTGGCAATTTGCCCGAGGGCTCCAGCGCGTCCTCCAGCGGTGTTTCCAGTTCCTCCACGACACGCAACTACGAGCTGGATCGCGAGATCCGCTATGTAAAGCAGCAGGTAGGCAGCATCGACCGCGTTTCGGTGGCAGTGGTGATCAACCAAGACGCCTATATTTCACCAGTGGAAGGCGAACCCGATGGTATTACCGCGGACGAGCTTGAGCGTTTAACCGAGGTAGTTAAGGGCGTGGTCGGCTTCAGTGAGGCTCGCGGTGACACCGTTGCCGTGGTCCCGTCCAGTTTTGCCGTCCCTGTAGATTTGATTCCCGAGGTGCCTTGGTGGGAAGACGAAAGCATCGTCGACCTTATCAAGTACGGTGCTAGCTTGATCCTGATCTTGCTGATCCTGGTGTTCGTGGCTCGACCAATTATCCGTGCGAACATGCCTGCAGACGACGAGCTGGATATTCCGCTGGCCTCCTTGGATGGTGAGCTTTCGGATCAAGATTTGCAGATGATCAAGCTGGGTGAAGGCGAGACCCTTGAAGAAATTAAGGCCAAGTTGAAGCCGAAGAAATCCTCTATCCCCTTGGATATGCTGGATACCGCCAACAGTTATGACGATAAGGTAGCCGTGCTGCGAATGCTGGCTGCCGACGACCCGGGTCGGGTCGCTAACAGTATTAAGAAATTGATCAAGGCGTAGTACGCCGCTAACGGACAAAGACCATGGCAGAAGTCGCAGAACAAACCCTAGAAGGCGCAATGTCAGCTGAGCTGGCATTGGAAATGGAATCACTGAAAACTACTGAGCGAGCAGCGTTGCTGATGTTGCTGCTAGGGGAGCAACAGGCCTCTGACATTGTGGGCTACCTGAACCCCAAAGAAGTTCAGGCGCTTGGCACCGCAATGGTCGGCGTATCTGACGTAAGTCAGGAAGCCGTGGATATGGTGCTGGATGAATTCATCTCCGAACTCAAGAAACAAACCAACCTGGGTCTTGGCTCGCCGGACTACATTGAAGGCGTGTTGAATCGCGCCCTTGGGCCAGAGCGAGCGTCCTCAGTGCTCAGTCGTATTTTGCCCAGCTCTTCAAGTAAGGGACTGGAGATCTTGTCTTGGATGACCCCGCGATCCATCTGCGACATGGTAGGCAACGAGCACCCCCAGGTAATCGCGATCATCTTGTCGGTATTGGAAGACGAAACCGCAGCCGACGTGCTGACCTTCCTACCAGCGGCAATTCGACCCGAGGTGATTCGCCGAGTGGCCTTGCTGGATACGGTCCAGCCCAATGCCATGGCAGAGTTAGAGTCGGTTATGGCCAAGCAGTTTGCCCAGTCCACCACCACATCCTCTGCTGCCGTGGGTGGTGTTAAAGCAGCCGCCAACATCATGGGCAAGACCAAGCTTGAGATTGAAACCACTGTGATGACGGATATAAGCGGTGAGGACGAAGATTTGGCCCTGCGTATCCAAGACAACATGTTCGACTTTGAGAACCTAGTCGACCTAGACAACCGCAGCATTCAAGTTCTGATGCGTTCATTGGAGCAAGAGCAAATGGCTTACGCACTGAAGGCCGCGCCAGATCCGGTGGTGGAGAAATTCCTTTCCAACATGTCACAGCGTGCCGGTGCGATGTTTATGGACGAAATGGAGATGATGGGCATGGTTCGGGTTACCGACGCCGAAGAAGCCCAGCGCAACATCATCCGTCAGGCTCGAAAGCTACAGGATGCCGGCGAAATCATCTTGGCTTCTGCGGATGGTGGCGGTTTTGTCTAGCGCATCCAAGTCATCCCAATTTATTGCGGATCCAATTTTTAAATCCGTCACTGCTCGGCAGCAGTTTGCTGACTCCCACGCACTGTCCAACCCCAGATTTGGGCCGGAAGATGGTTTTGTCGGCGTGGATGGAGCCAAAGCCTTCGGCGTTTCTGCCCGGGTGACACCGGCCACTGAAGCGCCGAATGAACCGGACGAGCCTGCCGCGCCAGAAAGCGGCAGTGCTGATGCCTACGACGGACCTGCTCGCCAAGACGATATCCAACGGATTACCGAGCTGGAAACGGCCCTTGCCGCCCAACAAACAGAAAAAGATGCCGATATTGAACGGGCTAAGGCCCAAGCCTTTGCCGAGGGTCAGGCACAAGGGCAGAAAGAAGCCAAGCAGATGCTTGAGTTGGAAAATGTCAGTGCAGGTGCACAGCGATCGATCGAGCTCAGCGATATGCTGGGCGAGTTGATCGGCGACGCACAACGCCACCTGATCCAACATCAGGATTTGTTTGACCCATTGAAGGCCTTGGCATTGTCCCTAGCCGAGCATATCGCTCGGCGGGAACTGACGCTCAGCGATGCTTCCCTAACGGCTTTTATCCAAGGCGCCATTGCCGAAATTAATCCGCTGCATCTCAACGAGCTTGTGATCCACGTATCTAACGATTGGTTTGCCCGCCTGCAGCAACCCGAATTTGCGGAGATTTTCAACGAGTACACGCTGAGGCGCGACGACACCTTGCAGCCAGGTTCTGTGCGTCTGGCGGTAGAAGACTCCAGCATCGATGATTTTATAGAGCATCGGGTGAGCCAATTGAGCGAGCAGATATTGGGCAGTACTCCGCCGCTTCCCCAAGCTGCAGTCCCCGGTGACCATGACGTGGCCGATGTGGCCGATGTGGCCGATGTGGCCGATGTGGCCGATGTGGCTGGGTCCCTAGATCCAGATTTTGTTTCCAGCGAGCTCGACGATCAGGGCGCCATTATTCAGGGCGACTATTCCGAGGTAGACGATATCTTTTTCCAGCGGCCTGAAGAGGACTAGTCAGAATCATGCTGAATAGTCAGATTGCTAGCTTCCAGACACATGTCGAACACGCCAAGGCCCACATGTCTCGGCCGGAACCCAGACGCTACGGCATGCTGACGCGAATTGTTGGGTTGACCATCGAAGCACGGGGCATCACCGCTACGGTGGGTGCGATTTGTCGCATTTTAAAAAACTCAGCGAAGCCTGATGATGTTGGCGATGATCGAAGCCACTATGTGGACGCCCAGGTAGTGGGTTTTCAAAGTGGTACGGTGTTTATGATGCCGCTTTGGGATGCTGCCGGCCTTCATGCCGGGGCCAAGGTGTATTTGCGTTCAGACTCGGACAGTGCGCCAGTGGGCGAAAACCTACTTGGCCGCGTTGTCGATGCCCTAGGCGAGCCTTTAGATGGCATGGCCCCAATTAAATGCTCCGACCGGCGAGGACTGCAGGGCCGACCAATCAACCCCATGCAGCGTCAGCCCATTGAGCGGATGCTGGATGTAGGTGTCAAAGCCATCAACGCTATGCTGACGGTTGGCTGTGGTCAGCGTCTTGGCCTCATCGCTGGCTCTGGTGTTGGCAAGAGCGTATTGCTCGGCATGCTGACCAAGTTCACCTCAGCGGATGTGGTGGTTATTGGTCTGATTGGCGAACGCGGCCGCGAGGTAAAGGAATTCATAGAACAGATTTTAGGTGCTGAAGGCATGGGCCATGCCGTTGTGGTGGCGGCGCCAGCTGATAATTCACCGCTATTGCGTATTCGCGCCACTAATTTGGCGCATTTATATGCAGAGTATTTTCGGGCGCAAGGTAAGGACGTTCTGCTTTTGGTAGACAGCATGTCTCGTGTAGCTCACGCCCAGCGAGAGATTGGTTTGGCGATCGGCGAACCACCAACATCCAAGGGCTATCCGCCATCGGTTTTCAGTTTGTTGCCAAATCTTATCGAGCGCACGGGTACCGGATCCAAGGATCAAGGCAGCATAACGGCCATGTATACATTGCTGGCCGAAGGCGACGACTTACAAGACCCGGTCGTTGACTTAGCCCGGGCCTCGCTGGATGGGCAGGTTGTACTCAGTCGCGCCTTGGCCGATGCGGCCCACTATCCCGCTATTGATTTGGCTGGATCGATTTCGCGACTCATGCCAACTCTTGCCGACACAGACGACTTTAACGCGGCCAATACCTTTCGCCGGCTTTGGACGTTGTATCAGCAGAACATCGATTTGATTCAGGTGGGAGCCTACGAAATGGGTACGAATCCAGACCTGGATCGAGCCATCGCCCTGCGTACGGTGATGGAGGAATTCCTGCGCCAGCCCATGGACGAGCTGGTGACCTTGGAAGACGCCCTTGCTCAATTGAAGCAAAGCATCCATGTCTAGTGCTCTAAAAAACTCTGCCCAGCGCTGGACGTCCCTGGCTGAAGGGGTTGGCAAAGAAGCGGGTGAGGTCCAGCGGGCCTTAGTGGAGGTGCGTTCAAAGCACAGCAACCTCTGTGCCGAGCAAGAAAAGATTCGCTGCATGAAGCAGGACTATTTGACCCAATTAAAATCCGCCGAAGGCACCGAAGATAACTTACACCAGTCCACTCAGCTCAGGCGCTTTATGGGCCAGCTCGACATGACGACCCGGGCGATTATCGACCAGTTAGCCCAACTACAGCAGCAACAACAAACCATTGCTGCCCGATTTCGAGAATTGAACAGCGAACGCATCAAATTCGAAACCTTGGCCAGTCGGGCCAAGGAAGAGCTGGTTCAGCGCTCTCGGAAAACCGAGCAGAAAGAATCAGACATGCTCAACGCCCTACGTTTTAGCGCCAAAACCCGAAGCAACGGCTCAGATTCGAGCTCCTAGAAGTCTGAAACGCTCAGCGATTTATCGTCTTTATCGGCAGCGTTGACGTCATTGGCACGTAAATTGCTCTACTCCTAGCAAGTTTATTAATCAGCAGACAAAGTGATGTCAGAGAATTTTCTTTCATTTGTGACCAATGTCGCGCCGACGGCCGCCAAGGCTGGGGCAGATGTGTCTGGGAATCCAGAGTCGACAAGCCCTCAAGGGGCTGAATTTGCTGGCATTTTTAAGAAAGAGCAGGTGAAAACCCAAGGTCTTGGTGACCCGGTAGCCCAGCTGGACGGTGATGCTCCATGGCTTCAACAGACCGGTGAAGACGGACAGCAAAGTCGGCTAGATGAATCGGCAACGACCACTGAAACGCCGGTTGCCTTGCCTGTTCTACCGGCAAGCGGCAATGCGTTGCCCGAGCTATCGATCCATTCCCGGGGCTTGCAAGTTGGCCGAGTCATTTTGACTACTGCAAATCCTAAGGTTAGTGAAGAGAGTTTGAACCAATTTGCTCAAAGCCAAGCTGGGGACGTCGCACCTCTTGACCCCGAGTCGCTGAGGTCACCTCAGGTAGCACAAACACCTCCCCAAACCCGCGGCATCTTAGAAGGTCTAATGGGACAACAGCAGAACGGGACCAACGTTCAGGCTATGCCTGTGGTTCAAGCCGTTCCGCCCCAACTTCAGCCTGGGGCTATAACCCCTGGGACGAAGCCGGGCACGACGTCTCCCCGCGAGACCTTTGGAGATTGGCGGCAATATACCCAACCCGGTAGCCCTGTGGTGCCACAGAATAGGCTCGAGGGCGCAGCTGCGCCGGTAGCTGACGGCCTAGCCGCCAAGGATGTGCTGGCCGCAAATATGTCCAAGGACTCTGTAATCAAGGTTACGGGGCAAGCCCAAGACACCAGTTCCCGACCACCGTTGACCCCAATGATGACCGGTGACATAAGCCCGGAGCGGATGGTAGATCCAGCATTGGTGTTGGCCGGTTCCGACACGGCAGGGGACTTACCCAAAGCCCCGTCCGCGCCGGTTGCCACCACTGGCACAAGTATTCCTCAGGGAGCGCTGGCTCAAAGCCCAGCAACTGTTATCTCTGGTGGCCTAGCGGAAGCCTTAACATCAACAGACAGCACTCAGATGCAATCGCGGTTGCAGCCCTACCAGGCCTGGGCACAGCGTTTTGGTGAGGTGCTGGCGCAAAAGTTGTCCTTGGCAGTTAAAGATGGCAACTGGTCGGTGAAACTCAATTTAAACCCTGCGTCCTTGGGCCCTGTTGGGGTTGAGCTTCAAGTAAATAACGGCGGCATCGAGGGTCAGATCGCGGCGAATGATGCTAATGTTCGTCAACTGTTAAATGACTCATTGCCAAGACTACGGCAATCCCTTGAAGCCTTAGTGAGTGACAATTCCGGCGTGAACATCGAATTGAGTGATCAGCGTGAGAACGGCGCAAAACAGCAGCGGGAACCGGATATTGAAATTCCTCTAGACCTGCTGGCTGAGGAATTCATACCTCTGAAAGAAGCGATTGCCGGCGGCAACATTCTTCGAGATGGATTAAGTGTTTTTGTTTAAACTGACCAGCGTATAGCAGGAGTTAACAGTGGCTGAAGTAGAAGAAGAAGCACCGTCAAAAGGCGGGCTGATCAAAATCATCCTCATCGTATTGGTAGTACTGCTGGTAGGGGTAGGATCCGCCCTTGGCGCATTGTTTTTTACCGGCTTCTTTGACGAGAAAGAAGCGGATGCGGCAGAAGAGGCCATAGCCGAGCTGGAGGCTGAAATTGAGGGGACCGATGCGATTCAGACTCCTGAAAAAGTGGCGAAAGAAACCGAAGAAGAAGAGAAGTTCAAGCCAACTTACTACACCTTTGACCAACCCTTCGTTGCCAATGTGGCTGGCTCCAGAAAAGTGATGCAGGTCACCATTGCGGTGATGACCTACTACGATGAGCGGGTTGTTACCGCCATTGGTGATCATAAGTTTGCGATTCAGTCGGCGGTGTTGGATCGGCTGAGGATGGTGACTGAAAATCAGCTCCGGGAAGAAAATTTCCGAACTGATCTGCAAGAAGAGCTGACGGTGATCATGAATTCGGTGCTCGAGAAATTCGAGGAGTTTAAGTTCGCCGGTATTGAAGAAGTCTATTTTATTGGCTTTGTGGTCCAGTAGCCCAAGGGCGCTCAACCGAACAGGATAGAAAGCCCCATATGGCTGACGAAAACGACAAGCTGTTAACGGACGAAGAGCTTAACGCCATCGAAGAGATGGTGGCTTCCGGAGATTTCGGCGGCGATGGCTACAACGTCGGGGTCGCGGCCAGCACTTACGATCTAACACTTCAGGACACCAGTGTTGGCGTTAACGTCACTGCTATCGAGCAGATCAACGACCGCTTTCACCGCTTTATGCGGGCGGGCCTGTTGGACGAGCTGCGTTATAACGCCCGACTGCAACCAGGTCGCATTGAAATTATTCGCTACGGCGACTATGTGCAAAGCACCTCGCCACCGCTGTCGGTGAATGTCACCAAAATCGATCCGCTGCGTGGCGAGTGTCTGGCGGTAATTCACTCTCAGGTCGTCTTTAGCTGTCTAGACAACTGGTTCGGTGGGTCGCCTCAAAGCCTAACGTCCGTGGCCCCCGGCAGAATATTTACCCCCACGGAGTCCGCTGTGATCGAAAAGATCCGGGGCGTCATTTTCCAGTCATTGTCCGAGGCTTGGGCGCCTTTCCTTCAGGTGGACTGTTCTCTGGCCACCTCAGAAATTAGTGCAGTGTTCGCTAACATTGCCGCAGACGATGACATGATCATTTTGAATCGATTCGAAACCATGGGCGATGGAGAAGACCTAGGCTACGTCGACATCGTCTATCCCTATGCAAGCCTCAAGCTGGTGCGCGACGTGCTGCGCTCGCGGATTCAAACCAGCGGAAGTGACGACGAAGCGGATATGCAGTGGGGCGATGACCTCGTCGAGAGCCTTGATGAAGTGCCCATCGATGTGGTGGTGACAGCGGCGGAACTGGAGATATCCGTTGAACAGCTGTCCAGTTTAAAAGCCGGTGACTGGCTGCCCATAAGACCGCCAGAACATGCCGAGGTTTCCGTGAACGGATTTCCGGTCTTCACCGCCGAGGTGGGCAGTAAAGGCAACCAGGTGGCCATCCAAATAGTCGAAAGCGTAATGCCAGAGGAAGACTCATGAGTGAGACAGAAGAAACAGGACAAGAGCCGGAACAGGCCGCCGACGGAAGCATCAATCAGGATGTGATTCGAGCGATTCCCATCACCTTGGCGGTGGAAGTGGGTACAACCACATTGAAGCTGCGAGACCTACTGCGTTTGTCCCAAGGCAGCGTGCTAGAGCTGGATCGTGGTGTGGGAGAACTCATGGACGTGAAGATTAATGACACGGTAATAGCCAAGGGTGAAGTCGTGACCGTGGGCGATAAGCTAGGCATCAGTGTGGTTGAGATTGTGGCCCCGCTGGAACGTGTGAAAACGGTCTAGAGCATGGAAATGTCGCCGCTGGTATCGGCGGTTTTAAGCTTTGTTTTTGTTATCGGCTTGCTGCTGGGAACGCTCTGGTTTGTTCGCGCTCGAGGCATCGGTGTCGGACCCATGAACGGAAAAGGGCTGCGGGTGGTGAATAGCCTGCGGCTGAGCAACAAGCATCGCTTAGACGTGGTGGACTACGCAGGCCGTCGATTGCTTATCGGTGTGGCCCCCAACCAAATCACCTTGCTGGACAATCAGCCGCAATCCACTGAATCCGAAGCCGACCCGTCGGATCAGTCCACTGACCCTCAAAACAAGGGTGCCGGTTCGTTTGCCGGCCAGTTACGCCAGCTGTTGGATCAAAACAAAGGCAGCTAGCTGGGGATATTACGCCATCGCAACGCTGAGGTTGGCGCGTCGTTAACGGCGATTTGTATTCCGACGAGACGCCTCCCGTTCTGGCTCATCGATAGAAGACGCCAGCAAAGTGTTCACCTGAGCTTCCAATTCCGGCGTGAGGCTAGTACCCAACCAAGTCGGCATGTTGTTGCGAATCTGAATCAGCGCCAAGGCGCTGCATCCTTGTCCCCGAGCATTTAACCAGTTGCCAAATTGGGCGTTTCGTTGATTCGGGTCATGGGTAACCGCGGTCAGTTGGCGCAGGTTCTGAACTAAGCAGGGTAATACCGGTCCAGAGACCGATGCCATCGCCCTGTTGTCTGCCGGCGCTACAAGGCTGCTCCGTTGGGCTTGAACTCGCTCTATGTAATCTTGGGCTGTTTCCGGTAGCGGCACATTGGGGTCGAAGCCATTTGGACCCAATCGATAGCTGGCCAAAGCCAAGCGCATACGGGGTTCCGGCGCGAAGGACTCCAAATCGTCCAGCAGTTCTCGCAAATAGCGGGCCCCGGCATCGATGTTCGTGCACGGATCGAACAGCACTTGACGATCACCAATACCCAAGTGGTTTGCGGTGATCGGCCACTTGATTTGCATCAGGCCTACGGCGTCCGAGCTGGAAACCGCATCTGGATCCAAGCTGCTTTCAACAATGGCGATGCCGATTAAAAGAAACTCTTCGACCTCATGGGTTTTCGCCGCTTGGGCAAAGCAGCCTCGATAGGGCAGGTTTTCTAGCGGGTCTTGTACCGGGTCGTTTAAGGGAATGGAGGGGGCGGCATCTTGGGGTATCGGCTCACCGTTTGTCAGTAAAGAGGCTTCGGCTTCAACATCCACACTGGCGCTGCCGTCAGGCGCCGGCGTTTCTAAGCCCGAATTCGAGGGGCTTGAGGCATCGTTTATCTCAAGCTCGTTTGCTGGGGGAAGCCCCGGAGCAGTGGCCTCTTGCTCGTCCAAAAAAGCCGCCAACTCCGGCGGAATGTCTAATTCGACAACGATGGGATCCTCGTCGAGGGAGTCTTCTTCCCTGGCGGTTAGGCCGTTTTCAGGGGTTGCCACTTGGGCGGGGTCACCCAAGCCAATAGGGGCTTCATCGGCGGATTCGCCACTGGCCGCGGTAGAGAGGCTCAGCAAACCACAAATCAGGCAAAAGATTGCCGCATTTTTAAGGGCTAGGTATTGGTTCCAGCTGCAGGGGTTGGGCATTCTGAATCTCAAAGGTCTTGTTATTTAATGATATACAGATCTTCAGCCTCGGGTGAGGGCCAAAGCCCTGTCAAATTCCCGACGACGGAGCGGTGCTGCGGCATCTCAGCCGGCAAAATCCCGCCACGTGCGCATAACTAATTGATTTATATGGCTAATAAAGATGGCACATTCTTTGCTTTCTAGAACGAAATGAAAGCCTGGGCGCTGCATAAGAAAGCGTCAGACGCCTGTGACCATCGAGAAAATATGAACCAAATATACACGAATGTGCGAGTGAAACTGGCGAAGCTGTTCCGCAGTCCGGCGGTGCTTGGCCTTGCGGTTTTGCTCACCAGCGCCTTGCTGCCCCAGCTGTCCTATGCCGAGGGTATTCCAGCGCTGAAAATTCTCGAAGGTAATGACGGAGGAACCGAGTACAGCCTGTCGCTCCAGCTCATCATTGTCATGACCCTGTTGGGATTACTGCCATCTATTTTGATTCTGATGACTTCGTTTACGCGCATCATCATTGTGTTGTCCCTTTTGCGTCAGGCCATGGGTACCGCCCAAACCCCGCCTAATCAGGTGCTGATTGGTATCGCCTTGTTCTTGACGCTATTCATCATGAATCCGATTCTGCAGGCCATCTACGACGATGCACTGGAGCCAGTGCAAAACGAAGAGATCACCTTTCAGGAAGGATTGGATCGGGCGAAGGTTCCCTTACAGCAATTCATGCTGGGACAAACCCGAGAAAAAGACATGATGCTGTTCATGGAGATGTCGGAAACGGGCCCTGTGGATGATGTTGCCGACGTTCCGTTAACGGTACTGGTGCCCGCCTTCATCACCTCAGAGCTGAAAACCGCGTTCACCATTGGGTTCTTGATCTACATACCGTTCATCATCATCGATTTGGTGGTGGCCAGTGTGCTGATGTCCATGGGTATGATGATGTTGTCGCCGATGATGATTTCCATGCCCTTTAAATTACTGTTGTTTGTGTTGGTTGATGGGTGGGGGCTGGTGACTGGTTCCCTCGTCGCCACCTACATGACTTAGGGGGCGATATGGATACCTCCTTAGTCATGGATATTGCCCTGGACTCTTTAAAGGTCACCATTTTGGTGGCCGCGCCCATTCTCGCTGCTGCACTCATATCAGGTTTGCTGGTGGGTATTTTACAGGCGGCGACTTCGATTCAAGAAATGACCCTAAGCTTTATCCCCAAACTGGCGGTCATGGTGTTGTCCCTAGTGGTCTTTGGTGAATGGCAAATCGCCGTGTTAGCCGAATACTTCAATGACATCTTTGAACGCATTCGCACGGTGACGTTGTAGCACCATGACGTTCTTTGTCGCCGAAATCGTGGAAATGCTGCAGAGCTTTATGTGGCCGTTTGTTCGCGTGTCGGCGGTGATGATGACCGCACCGATCTTTTCCCAGCGTGCCTTAAACCTAAGGGTTCGTATCGTGACGGGCTTTGTTATCACTTGGATGATCTATCCCTTTATCGACATCCCTCCCGTTGATCCTTTTACCGTGGGTGCCCTGTACGGGATGTTTAACGAGGTCACCGTAGGCGCTCTGATGGGAGTCACCCTACAAATCGTAACGGCAGCCATCGTGCTTAGCGGCCATGCGGTTTCATCCAGCATGGGTCTTGGTATGGCGAATATGGTGGACCCGAATTTAGGTAACGTCCCTACCCTGTCACAGTTTTTGTTGATCATCGGTCTGCTGGTATTTCTGGCCCTTGGCGGTCATTTGGTTTTGATCAGCGTGCTGGTTCAGAGCTTTACCTCCATTCCCATTGGCACCGGATTACTCGGCACCAACGCGATCACCGGGTTTTTGACCTGGTCCTCTCAGGTGTTTATCGGCGCGGTCGTCATGGTGCTGCCCATCATGTTGGGCCTGCTCATGATCAACGGCTGTCTTGGTGTTATTTCCCGAGCCTCTCCCAGCCTGAACGTTTTTGCCGTGGGTTTCCCTGCCTTGATCCCCATTGGATTTGGCATGGTTCTGCTGAGCATGGTGCTCATCATCGGCAAGATGGAAGGCCTGTGGTATCAGGCGTTTCAAACCCTTAACGAAAACATGTTGGGCTTGTAATGGCTGAAGAATCACAAGACGACAAAACAGAAGAACCCACCGCGCGACGCCTGGAGAAAGCCAAGGAAGACGGTCAGGTGTTGCGTTCTCAGGATATGACCATTGCTGCTGTAACGGTGACGGTGATCGCCGCCATGTATTTAGGAGGCTTCTGGATGGGGCCGCGCTTTGTCGACACCTTTACCGAGGCGCTGACCATCCCTTCGAACTACGCCTTTGAAGCGAACTTGGCATTGAACCGGTTATCGATTTTGGCCTTGGACAGCTTTGTGACGGTTATTCCCGTATTTGTGCTGGCCATTGTAGCCGCCATTGGTTCGGCCACAGCTCTAGGCGGATTCGTGTTCTCGGCCAAAGCCTTCGCCCCCAAGGCCAGCAAGCTCAACCCCATCAAGGGCATGAGCCGAATTTTTGGGCTTAAAGCACTGGTTGAGTTGACGAAGGCCTTGCTGAAGTTTTCCTTAGTCGCCGGCATCGGCGGTTCCTATCTCTATTTTAACTTCGACACCATCATGAGCGTCGGTGATATGCCTATCGACCGAGCCATCGCTCAAAGTGTCGAAACCGTGTTGCTCGGCGCCTTGGTGGCCACTGTTGCCTTGGTGCTGATCGCGCTAATCGATGTGCCCTACCAGCGCTATGAATTCATCAAGAAGCTGAAGATGACCAAGCAGGAAATCAAGGACGAGATGAAGGATATCGAAGGTCAGCCGGAAGTCCGGCAGCGTATTCGCGCCAAGCAACGCGAGATGGCCCAGCAGCGTCAATTGGATGATGTGCCCTCTGCTGACGTTGTGGTTACCAACCCCCAACACTTTGCCGTAGCCCTAGTCTACGAGATGGACAAGGAAGAGGCCCCTCGGGTGGTGGCAAAGGGTAAGAACTTTATGGCGAAAAAGATCCGAGAACGTGCTGGTGAGAACAGTGTCGAGATTTTTGAGGCGCCCTTGCTTGCCCGTGCTTTGTACTTCACCTCGGATGTGGGCATGTACATACCTCACGGTTTGTTCCATGCCGTGGCTCAGGTGATTGCCTATGTGTACAGCCTGAATTCCGTCGCTCCGGATGGCCAGAAGATGACCAAGCCGAAGCCCAAGGTACCAGAAGAATTGATCTTTGATGAAAGTGGCCGTCGTTCCAGCGACTTAGGCCCCGCTCACTAATTTAGACAGAGGAAGAAACAGGATGATCCCTTTAAAGGAAGAACCCACAGTTAACGCCGCATTGTGCTTTAGCGATGACGATGCCGAGACCCTAGCAAGTTGCCAAAGCCACATTGCCCTTGCTGGCAATGTCATACTGGCCTCAGCTAGGCATGAAAATCTGCTGGCCCATTACACGCGTACCCTGCTTGCAGGCCTCAACGAGTTTGCGGAAAGGTCCGTCGCCATTCGGCGGATGCCGAAAAGTAGCGATGGCTTGCTGGAGCGTTTAAACGAACACTTGGGCAACCTCGACATCTCAGCCCTGCAAACTAAGCGTGTGGTCAAAACAAGAGAGATTTGGCTGTATGAACTGCCCGGACCGGCGGAATCGGAGTTGCTGCAGATGGCGGCGAAAATGATTGGTCAGTTTAAGGCTGCCGGGGTTTCCATCGTTGTCCATTCGCGACAGGCCCGGCCGGATTCTCCGCACCTGCAGAAGTTGGCGAGGCGAATGCGCGCCAAGCCCGTGGTCTTCCAAACTCCTACCGAAGAACAGTGCAAGACACTGGCAGAAAAGGCCCGAGGTTGTCCGGAAGCCGCGCAAATTAATCAGCTTATTCGCTCACTGGGTATTACGCTGGAAAGTGATGAGCCCTCGGACACAGCCGAGATCAATGAACCGGTGAGCCTGTCGGCACTGATGCAGCAGGCAGAAAAGAAACTGCCGGCTGCCACACCCGTCACTAAGCCCAAGGCTTCGATTAGCTCGGAAGGCGTAGCTGCCGCGGGAAGCCCCCAACGGCCGGCCTCTGGGGTATCGAACACACGAATCGTAGTGTCCTCGGGTATCGCAAGCGCACTGGTCATGGCCCTTTATTTCAGCCCGGGTGTCGATGCATTTTCTGCGTTCGACAAGGGCATGGCTTGGTTTCAATCCGTCGGCGCAACCACGCTAGAGCAAAAACCGGCCACCGAGATCGCCTCCCCGACCACAGTAAAGGCTCCAGTGATTTCCATCACAAACGCCGAAACGCCAGCTGCCCCGGCACAGGCCAATAAAACGCCAGCACCGGTTATGTTGACGACACCCCTAGAAGGCGCAGCAATTGAGATCCCGGCTGAGATGACCGCGGCTACCCCTGCGGAGATTCCGATTCCAAAGTCCGACGACTCTGGGGTCGCGCTCACCGATGGGGAGGCTGGTTTAAAGGCACTGTTTCCTGTTGCCCTGCCTGCTGAGGTAGTTCGGACATCCGCCGAGAGTTCCCGGGTACTAAGTCCCGCGGTAGAGTCGGGTGTTTACATTCAACATGCGTCTTTCCGCTTGCCTCAAAGCGCAGTGATCTGGAAAAACAACAATGGCCAGATACCCGGCGTTAAAGTTTTTGCTAAGGACGAACGATTTGTAACAGTTAGCGGGCCGTTTTCAGACCGCGGCCAAGCGACACAGTACCTAGCCGAATTTGGAATTACCGCGCGCCCATACTTTATTAACGCAAATGTACTAACCCCTCGATCTTAATCAGGTCGGGTATTGGAGAGCACCATGGCAGACGAAGAAAACCAAAAGCCAGAAGACCAACAAGTTTCAGAAACAGCCTCAGAAACCGTGGCGGAATCTGTTGATGATAGTGTCGCTGACCCGGCGGCCGAGTCTGCTGAGGAAGAAGTGACCGAGGCTCCGCCAGAAGGGTCCGAGGAGGCCAT
>JAQWIX010000184.1 GCA_029248675.1 Pseudomonadales bacterium
CTAGCTGAACTTGCCTATCAACAAAATCGCGATTAGACACCCGGGTTTCATTGTCGCGACAACGCTGATCTTTGAACAGGTCTGGCTGCTGAATGCCTTCCTCGCACAAGCGCTGCCATTCTCGCTGGTTTTGAATGGATAAAATGAAGGATTGTCCGCATCGAGCGGTAAACACGCCGTAGGGGCAGATACCCGGATGGGCAAGCCCCACCCGCTCAGGGGCACCAGGCCCATATCGATCGAGTAAATATGGGACCGCGAGCCATTGAGCTACCGCGTCGAAGAGTGAAACGTTTAATCGAGATCCCGGTCCATTGTTCCCCCGCTTGATCAATGCCCCCAAGATGGCTTCGTAGGCAAACTGACCTGTGGCAATGTCCACCACAGACACACCCACTCGACCCGGCGCGTGGGGACTGCCGGAAATGGCGCTCAGGCCTGATTCAGCCTGCATCAGCAGATCATAGGCCTTGCGCTCGTGACCGGGTCCATCGGGAGCGAAGCCGGAAATCGACATGGAGATCAGACTCGGCAATTCCTGATGAAGCTGCTCCAGATCAAGCCCTAACTTTTGCAGGGCGCCCGGTTTCAGATTTTGAATTAGAACGTCGCAGTCATTGATGAGTTTTCGTAAGGAACTCACATGTTCGGGGCGAGCCAAGTCAAGAACCACGGATTTTTTTCCTGCATTGAGCCAGACAAAATAACTGCTTTGGCCTGCGATCGCGCTGTCATAACCCCGAGCAAAGTCACCTTCTGGTCGTTCAACTTTGATGACCTTTGCACCGGCTTGGGCTAGACGCATGGAACAGGCCGGAGCTGCCACCGCTTGCTCAATGGTGACCACGGTTGTGCCGCTGAGAAAACTCATATCAATTCCTTTTATTCATAAAAAAGAGGGCCTTAGCCCTCTTTTTTAACTCAAAGGATTAATCCTAGCTTTTAGGATTGTGTCCCATGATCGCCTTGGTTTCGAGGAACTCTTCAAAACCGTAGCGCCCCCACTCGCGACCATTACCTGACTGCTTGTAGCCGCCAAATGGCGCGCTCTGATCCGGTGGTGCGCCGTTCACGTGCACGTTGCCGGTTCGAATCAGTCGAGCGAGTTTGTTCGCGCGCTCGGGGTCTTCTGAAGAGATGTAGCCGCTAAGGCCATACAGAGTGTCATTGGCGATGCGCACAGCATCCTCGTCGTCTTCATAACCAATCATGGCCAACACCGGACCGAAAATCTCCTCACGGGCGATGGTCATGTCATTGGTCACATGGCTGAACACTGTGGGCTTTACGTAATAGCCAGCGTTAAGACCGTCCGGACGACCCGTACCACCGGTTTCCAGCTTGGCGCCCTCATCGATGCCCTGCTGGATAAGACCTTGAATCTTGTTGAACTGAACCTCTGAGACCACCGGGCCTATGGTTGTGCCTTCCGCATTAGGGTCGCCAACCTTGACTTGTTCAGCCGCAGCTTTTGCTACAGCGGCAGCTTCATCCATGCGTGCATTGGGCACCAGCATACGGGTAGGTGCGTTGCAGCTCTGACCAGAGTTGGTTGCCAAGCCGAATACGTCTCGAGAGATCGCCTTAGCAAAATCCGCATCATCGAGAATAATGTTCGCGGATTTTCCACCCAGTTCTTGAGCAACGCGCTTCACGGTCGGCGCTGCAGCCTTGGCCACTTCTACACCAGCCCGTGTTGAGCCGGTAAAGGACATCATGTCTACGTCCGGATGAGCTGACAGAGCTGCACCTACCGTGGGCCCATCCCCGTTCACCAAGTTAAATACACCAGGAGGAACGCCGGCAGCATCCAACACTTCTGCAAACAAAATGGCATTGAATGGCGCCACTTCGGATGGCTTGAGGACCATCGTACAGCCGGCGGCCAGCGCAGGGGCCACTTTGCACGCGATCTGGTTTATCGGCCAGTTCCACGGGGTAATGAACCCGCACACCCCTGCCGGTTCCTTGATGACTCGAGTGGTGCCCATATCTTCTTCAAATTCGAACTCTTTTAAAACTTTAACCGCGGTCATCAGATGACCAATACCCGTTGGAGCCTGGGCTTTGGCAGCAAGGTTAGCAGGCGCGCCCATCTCTTCGCTGATCACAGCCGCGATATCGCCCATTCGCTCTGCGTATTTGGCGATCACAGCCTCCAGCAGAGCGATGCGCTCTTCCTTAGTGGTCTGTGAAAACGTCTCAAAGGCGGCTTTAGCTGCCGCTACAGCTGCATCCACGTCGGCTACGCCACCCATGGCGACGGCATCAATAGGCTGTTCGGTGGCAGGGTTAATGACGTCTAACGTGTCACTGGTCGACGGAGCAACCCAATGACCATTGATGTAGAACTTTTGTCTGTTACTCAACTATGCATCCTCTTAAAAAAATAAAACATGATCCCTCAACGCATACCGCACCCCATGGTGATTCTAGGCGCTACCCGCTTGCCAGCAGATTTCCTGCGGCTTCGCTTTGAAAGGGTGTCGTTTTTAAACACCGCACTCGGTGTCCCACCACAAGTTGGGACGCTGTAGCTTAACTAGCGATAAGAGATATGCAACGACCAGAGCGGGCCCGAGGAGCCGATGTCTCGCTACTAACGCGAATTTCTACAGAGGGGAAACGAAAAAGTCAGCAAGAGACTGACTTAGATGAAGAGTTGTCGATGGAAGGAAGGGGAATGCTGCCTTGGTCTGGATGTTCCAGAGACCCGCAGCATCCCCCAGCTTCTCGGCACTTTAACGCGATCGAGTTCGCTGAGTCTTAACCGTTGCCTCCACGCGACGATTGAAGCGACGATTTGCCGAGTTTTCCGGAGCAACCTCTGGGCGCTCCTCACCAAAGCCTCGAACAGCGATGTCGCCGGCAGGTACGTTTAGCGTTTCAACTAACAGCTTCTTCACTGCAGTAGCTCGGCGTTCAGACAATCCTTGATTGTATTCACTGGCACCAATGGTATCGGTGTGGCCATTCAGCCTTATCCGCGTATCCTTTCCACCTCGCAGGAAGTTTGCGATGTTGCGAGCCGACGCTCTGTGTTCGCTTTTAATCGCCGCAGAATCAAAATCGAATAAGAAGGTCACGCGCATTTCATCGCCAACTTTCACCTGGGTTTTCACGTAACAGCCAAATCGGTCAACATTACGGCTACGATCTGTCGTTCGGGGACACCGATCACGAGCATCGACCACGCCGTCTCCATCACCATCCAATCGAATGCGGCAGCCCCGGGCATCCACAGAGACCCCGCTAGGCGCACCTAAACAACGATCCTGAGAGTCAATAACACCGTCTCCGTCAGAATCAGCCGGCTTATTCTGTACAACCCTTGACGGCTCACTGGAAGCGAATCGGTAGACTAGGCCGACATTAAACGTGCGCTTCAGCAACGCATCTCTGTTGCCGTCATAGAAGTTAAATGCAGCCCGACCGTCAAGGTTGTTCCAAAGTTTCCATCGTATGCCGAGCCCTGCGTTCACTTGATCTTCAGAATCAACACCCGAGACCGCGACTTCTTGTTGACCGAAACCCAAGCTCAAGTATGGGTGAATGTTGTCACTTTCAAGAAAATGATAGAGCGCTCGAATACTCCAAACGTCAACGTCCGCATCTCCTCCGCCTCTTTTTGGACTTGTATCACCGGTAAGAAAGTCAGCTTCTAGGGCGACAGGGCCGACAAAACGATAGCCTGCACCATGGCCGTAAACTGCTTCGGACCTTAAATCACTGGCGTCAGCGTACTCCGGAGCCGCAATTTGAGGAAAGACGTAGACGCCTTTCTCATCTGCCATCGTCAGACTGGGACCCGCAACCAAGAAAAGGCTGAGGCAAACAATCGAGGTAAACAATTTCATGGGAATATCTCACTAAAATGCGCATTTAAAGGCGTTATGCCGGTTTTGCGCTAGCGAATTTACCCTTCTGGGCAAGTCGTCCCATAAACTGGTCGATAAAGGGTATTTTTTGTGAGATGAACGGTGGTTGTTGGGCTCAAATACTTACGTTTGGCTCTGCCTGACGGGTAGATACTGCGCACAGCAGTAGCCACTAGCCCAAGCCCATTGAAAGTTGTAGCCACCGAGCCAGCCTGTAACGTCAAGAGCCTCTCCAATGGCAAATAAGCCCGGAAAGCGACTGGCCTCAAAGGTTTTCGATGAGAACTCTTTTGTACAGATTCCTCCGAGCGTCACTTCCGCTGTTCGATACCCTTCCGTTCCGCCGGGTTTAAACGACCAACGCGTCAGCGCCAGCGCAACCTGTTTTTGCGCCTCACCGCCCAACTGCCCCATCACACCATCGGCAAACCAATGATCGGCAATGGTATCGACAAAGCGGTTGGGGAGAACGGTCTTCAGCACCGTCGACAATAAGGCCTTAGGACGTCTGCTTTGCTCTTCTTGCAACCAAGAGGCCAGATCCAGATCGGGAAGCAAATTAATATCAATGGCATCCCCCGACGACCAATAGGATGACGCCTGCAACATGGCTGGCCCGCTCAATCCGCGGTGGGTAAAAAGTAGATTTTCGCGGAAAGACTGACCGGCACAAGAAACCTCACAATCTAAGGCAACACCGCTCAACTCGCCCAACACGGCGCGATCAGCGTTATTCCACGTCAGAGGCACCAATGCAGGACTCGGAGGAACCACCGCCATTTCGAATTGGGTGGCAAGGCGCAGGGCAAGATCCGTGGCCACTTTCGGCAACGATAAGCCCCCGCTGGCCAGCACCACCGACGGCGTTACGAGCCGTTCTGAGGCTGTCCCTTGGCTATGTCGACGGCTTTTTTCACCCGCGTTGCCGCCCCTTTGCTGCTGCTTTGGTCCGCCGACCACCACATCGTAGTGACCTGCTATCGATTCTGACGGCGCTACCGACGTTACTTCAGAATTCAGGCGGACAACGACACCCACCTTTGCTGCCTCGGTTAGTAGCATATCCACTATGTCTTGAGCGCTTCGGTCGCAAAACAATTGGCCTAACTTCTTCTCGTGATAGGCAATGCCGTGGGCATTTACCATGTCGATAAAGTCATGGGGACTGTATCGACGCATGGCCGAGATACAAAAGTGTTCGTTATCAGACAGGTAGTGCTGCTGAGGGTCTGCCCACAGGTTGGTGAAGTTACAGCGGCCACCGCCAGACACCAGGATTTTCAACCCCGGTTTTGCTCCTCTCTCTAGCACCAAAACCCGGTGCCCTAGGCGCCCCGCGTGTATGGCGCACATCAATCCACTGGCACCGGCGCCCACAATAACCACATCAAAGTCTTGTTCGACGCCCATCCTCTGCTCAGACACCTTTGTCACGACCAATGCTCCCACACTGGTTGGCAGGAATTAGGCAATGACTGGGCCTGGCCTAGCGCCGCCCATGGCTGCCCTGGGTGATGAAAGTCTGAACCTGCGGAAGCGTAAAGATCGTAGCGCAGGGCAAGATCCATCAGCGTTCGGACTTTACTTGGCTCCTGATGACCGGTGACCACCTCTATGCCCTGCCCTCCTGCCTGCACGAAATCCGCCAGCAGGCTTCGCAACTTGGTTATAGTCATCTTGTATTTCAGCGGATGAGCCAACACCGCCACGCCGCCGGCCCCGGTAATCCAGGCAATCGCGGTTTCCAGAGTCGGCCAGTTCGCCTTAATGTCTCCGGGCTTACCACTGCCTAGGACCCGCTTAAAGGCAGTAGACATGGATGACATCTGCCCTGTATCAACCAGATGTCGCGCGAAGTGCGGGCGACCGATCGTGCCGTTACCGGCCAAGCTTTGAACCTGGGTCAGTTCGACCTCAAATCCCAACCGCTGTAGCACAGCAGTGATGCTTTCAGCTCGTGACAAACG
This sequence comes from Pseudomonadales bacterium, assembly GCA_029248675.1. GTDB lineage: Bacteria > Pseudomonadota > Gammaproteobacteria > Pseudomonadales > Azotimanducaceae > UBA4421. The sequence continues at coordinate 5,846 of JAQWIX010000184.1, forward strand.
CGCCTGCCCTTGAGCCTGCATTGCTTGACGAAAGCCCGGATCATTCAGATTCATGTTGAGACCAACAACATGGATGCCCCGCCGCTGCCACTGACATGAGATTTCGCAGCCACTGATCAGCTCAAGACCCAATTCGACAGCCTGGGTCTGTAGCGTCTGGGAATATCCGTTCACGGTGTCGTGATCAGTAATAGCCATTAGTTCAACGCCACGCTCTTTCGCCAGCATCAGTAGCTCAAAAGGCGCAAGGGAGCCGTCGGAGAAGAGACTGTGACAATGAAAATCAAATGCGCGAGGTGCTGACATAAATGCTGCCGATTTCAGAGTCACTACGGTACACAAATCCCCGCAATTAAAGAATGGGATTTCGTCGTACCGCTGGGTTTCAGCGCTGACTTGGGGCAAACTTTCCGACTGGCTTTGAGGCAATACGGCCCTCATCGCCGAACAACGTTTTACCACTGATCGAAATTCTTCCAGGGGAGAGGCTATGAAAGGAACCGTACATTACGAGGTGCGCGGCAATGTTGCGCTAATGACCATCGACAACCCACCAGTAAACCCACTATCTTCAGGGGTGCGACAGGGACTACACGATGGTTTGAGCCAAGCGCTAAGCGATGACGCCGTCGCTGCCATCGTTTTGACCGGTGCGGGCAGAGCCTTTATTGCTGGTGCGGATATCTCAGAATTTGGCGGCAAAAGTGAAGGTCCAAGCCTGCACGACTGCCTGGCAGCCATGGATAACAGCAGCAAGCCTATTGTAGCCGCCATTAATGGCACCGCCTTTGGTGGCGGCCTTGAAGTGGCCCTATGCTGCCACTACCGCGTTATCGCGCCCTCGGCGCCGGTAGGTTTGCCTGAGGTAAAGTTGGGCTTGCTGCCCGGTGCCGGCGGCACCCAGCGACTTCCTCGCCTGATCGGCGCTGAAAAAGCACTAGACTTCATGTTGTCCGGAGACCCAATTCCCGGCCCCGCTGCAGTCGCAATGGGCATTGCCGATGAATTGGCCGAAGGCGATATTGTGGAAGCCGGTCTGACATTTGCGGCGAACCTAATCGCTAAAGGCGGTCCTGTCAGACGCATCCGCGATGAAGAAGAAATTGTCCGCCAAGCTCGTGGCAATGCGGAAGTCTTCGACAACGCACGCAAAAACGCGGCCCGGAAAATGCGCAAACGTTTCGCACCGGAAATGATCGTGCAATGTGTCGAAGCAGCGGTAAATCTGGGCGACTTCGACGCCGGTATTGCGGTTGAACAAGAGTGTTTCGCTAACTGCCTCAAGCACCCTCAACGCGAGTCGCTCATCCATATGTTCTTTGCCGAACGCGAAGTAGCGAAAATTCCCGACGTCCCCAAGGACACGGCTACCCAGGAAATCGCCAGTGCCGCCGTTATTGGCTGCGGCACCATGGGCGGCGGCATCGCTATGTCTTTTTTGAACGTTGGAATCCCGGTCATGTCAGTGGAAATGGATCAAGAAGCGCTAGATCGCGGCTTGGGCGTGATCAAGAAAAACTACGACATTCAAGTTCAGCGCGGTCGTATGACGGCCGAGCAAGTCGACGAGCGTATGTCCCTAATCAGCGGCACCACGGATTACGCTGACATCAGCGGTGCTGATGTCATTATCGAAGCCATTTACGAGAACATTGATGTGAAGGTCGAAACCTTTAAAAAAATGGATGCAGTGGCAAAACCTGGCGCCATCTTGGCCAGCAACACTTCGGGCCTAGACATCGATAAGATGGCTGCGGCGACCGGTCGTCCTGAGGCCGTCATTGGCCTGCATTTCTTTAGCCCGGCTAACGTGATGCGATTGTTGGAAGTTGTGCGTGGCGAAAATACCAGTAAGGAGGTTATTGCGACCTCTATGAAGCTAGGCCGAACCCTCAACAAAATCGCCGTATTGTCCGGCAACGCTCCAGGCTTTATCGGTAACCGCATGCTTGCGGGTTACACTCGGCAGGCTGGCGAAATCATTCTGCAGGGCGCGACACCCTACCAGGTGGACAACGCCATTCTCGGCTTCGGCATGCCCATGGGCCCCTTCCAAATGAACGATCTTGTGGGACTGGACCTTGGGTGGCGTGCGCGCAAGCTCAACGGCATTGCACCCGAGGACGTTCCAATTACCGCACGAGTGGCAGATAAGCTGTGTGAAATGGACCGATACGGGCAAAAGACCAGCCGCGGCTACTACATTTATCCAGAGGGAAGCCGTGCTGGACAAGCCGATCCGGAAGTCGTCCAAATTGTGGAAGAGACTTCAGCGGAACTTGGCATCCAGCGTCGCTCCATCGAAGATGATGAGGTGCTCAAGCGCTGCCTGTACCCACTCATCAATGAAGGCGCGCGGATCCTCGAAGATGGCATCGCCATTCGGCCTTGCGACATCGACATTGTCTACATCAACGGCTACGGATTCCCGGAAGTTACTGGTGGACCCATGTTTTGGGCGGACCAAATTGGGTTAGACAACATCTTGGCCGACATCAAGAAGTTCGAAGCCGAGTACGGTGGCGACATCTGGAAGCCTGCACCACTGCTCGAAAAACTGGTGGCCGAAGGCAAGAACTTCGCGAGCCTGCAAGGATAGCGAGCGGCCAACAACAATCTTGGAGAGAACGGGACGGACTGTTTTAGCAGCCCGTTTCGCTCCCTAAGGTGTTTTGCTGATCGAATCTGGCGACTATAGAAGGTCCTATCGAGGTAACCATGGCGGAAAAATCACGGATTAATACCATAGGCATTCACCATGTTTCGATTAACGTCACAGACGTCGAAGCGGCGCTGGCGTTTTATCTGAACATCCTTGAACTCGAACAGCTACCTCGGCCAGACCTCGGTTTTCCCGGCGCATGGATCAAAGCTGGCGATCAAGAAATCCATCTGCTTGGCATCGACAGCGGTCGCCCCTTGAAAGAACAGCATTTTGCCTTCGCGGTAACCGATGCGGACTCAGTTCACGCGGCCTTAACTGCCCAAGGGTTCACCCCCTCCTCAATTCGGGACATTCCCAACATTTGTCGACAGTTTTTTACCCACGACCCCAGTGGCAACATGATTGAGTTCAACCAAAGGCTGTAGCACTTTGCAAGTTGAGTCGCATCGTCCAACGTTCGTCGACTAAAATCCTTAAAACCCAGAACCACGATCTATGCGATACCGACCACATTTGTGGACATATGCCATCGCACCAATGGTTTTGTATTGATTGAAGTGCTGCTAACACGATACTTTCGATCACCAGATGAAAGTAAATAGAGCCTTGAAGGCCATATGGCGGGATTGTGAGGGGAAATCATGGGCACGACACTTAGCCACCAAACATCGAGCACAGTGGATGAGGCAACCCTGCTAACGGCAGCCGCGACACTGGCGGACCGATTCGCCCCCCTCGCCGATGACTTTGATCGCAATCGGAAACTGGACCAAGACGCCAGCGATGCCATGGCCGAAGCGGGATTTTATCGCCTCTTTGTGCCAACACACTTGGGCGGACTGGAGGCCTCGCCCGTTATCAGCGCCAAAGTATTTGAGCGACTTGCCCAGGGCAACGCCGCCTGCGGCTGGGTAGCGTTTATTGCCGCAACCAGCGGTTCAACTCTCGCCAGCATTCCAGAAGAATCCGCCAGACAAATTTTCGCCCACCCCAACGTCATGGTCGCCGGCGTGTTCGCACCGTCGGGCAAGGCGCACGTCGAAGAAAACGGAGTGACCGTGAATGGACGATGGCAGTGGGGCTCAGGCACCCAAAATGCCGACTGGGTCCTTGGCGGCTGCATGGTGGACGATGGCAGCGAGCAACCCACACAGCACATGGTGTTGATGCCTGCCTGCGCTATTAGTTTTTTAGACACTTGGCATGTATCCGGCCTTCAAGGCACCGGCAGCACCGACTATCAGGTGACGGACTTACAGGGATCGCTGGGCCACATTGTTGGTTACAACAAGAACCGCCCGCCCAAACGTCCTTTGTATCAGTTTCCTCAATTCACCCTTTTAGCCATTGGTATTGGCGCAGTAGCCTTGGGTATCGGTCGAGCCGCCATCGACGAGCTAGTCAATCTGGCCCAAAGCAAAAAGCGTATTAACAGCAAAGCAACCCTAGCAGACCGTGTGCACTCCCACCTTGAAGTAGCAAGAGCCGAAGCCACCCTGCGGAGCGCTCGCGCGTTCTACTATCAATCCATTGAAGCGGCTTGGAACACCGCGATAAGCGGCGAAAAAGTCAGCGTGGATCAGCGTCGAGACATTCGCCTAGCGACCACCCATGCCGTAGAGGCCAGCATCAAAACAGTGGATTCCATGTATACCTTGGGGGGCGGAGCGGCCGTCTACCGGGACTCTCCTCTTCAGCGTCATTTCCGTGACGTGCACATGGCCTCCCAACACATAATGGTCGCCCCCAGCACACTAGAAACTGTTGGTCGGCTGTATCTGGGCCAGGAGGCCCAGATTGCTACCTTGTGATGCACGCTCTTAAGGGTTAGCTGAGGATCCAACCACCGTCCACGTCCACTGTCGTTCCCGTAACGAAATCATTTTCCACCACGAACATGATGCCCTTGGCCACCTCGTCAGGGGTACCCGGCCGAGGTATCAAATTTTTAGCGGTCGCACCGCCTAGCATTTTAGTGCGCGCGTCCGCGTCGTTACCAAACATCGGTGTATCGATGACGCCCGGACTTACTACGTTGATACGGCGGGGGGCTAGCTCAGCCGTTACCGCTCGCACAAACTGTTCAACCGCGCCACCGACAGAAGCGATAGCCGCTTGGCCAGGCTTTGCACGCCGTGCGGGAGAACCGGATACCAATACGATGCTACCCGTGTCGCTCATGTGCTCGGCACCCAAGCGAACCACATTGGTATAACCCCACAACTTATCAAAAGAAGCCCGGTAGCCTGCCAAATCCATTTGCAGAAATGGCCCCGCCGCCCGCTCGCCACCTGTGGCAGCGGAGATCAGCACATCGACAGGGGCATGGGCGGCAAACAAGGCCGCCAGCGCAGATTCATCTCGGACATCGCAGGCTGCCAGTTCCACACCGATATCACCGGCCTTATCTGGGTTACGGCTTATCGCTACCACGTTGGCGCCTTGTGCCTGAAGCAACTTTACCGTGGCAAGCCCGATGCCCGAGGTGCCACCAAAAACCAACGCTTTCTTTCCCGCTAAATCCATATCCTCTTCCCTTTTGAAACGTGTCCGTATTGGAGCAGAGCCTCAACGGGTTGTCATCCTGCCTGATGAAAATCTCGAAACCCGAGAGGTAATTTCGCTACACTTTAGCATCGATCATCAGAGCATAAGCCGTGTACCCAGAACGTCCTCTAACCGAAGCCCTAGAACGCATCAGCACCAGACGCTCCGTCAAAGCTTTAGATTTACAGGAGCCGGGCCCAAGTGCCGATAGCCTAGCTGCGATGCTAGCCACTGCATTGCGGGTTCCCGATCACGGCAAGTTAGGGCCTTGGCGACTGGTCACCTTCGAGAACGACGATCGCGAGGCCTTTGGAAAAATACTGGCGACCCGTTGGCAGGCACTTCACCCGGAAGCCAACGACGCTCAGATTGCCTATGAGCAAAACCGCTTTCTGCGTGCACCAATCGTCGTCGCCGTTATCAGCCAGCGTCAGGCCGATCACAAGATTCCCGAGTGGGAGCAAATTTTATCCGCTGGCGCGGTATGCCAAAATCTGTTGGTCGCTGCCAGCTTGGCGGGGTTTGCTGCCCAATGGCTTACCGAGTGGTATACCTACGACGCCCACATTCAATCGCTTTTCAATATCGGCGATCACGAAGATATCGCGGGTTTCGTCTACATTGGCAGTGCTTCTGCCAAGCCAGATGAGCGCTCCAGACCGGATACTCAGGCTCGGATCAACCGTTGGACAGAGACCATGGCGCTGGGTAGCTAACGAATAATCAACAAAGAGGGGAAACTCATGGAAGATGTCGTAATTATTGATGCCGCAAGATCCGCGGTGGGCCGCAAGGGGGGGAGCATTGGCGGTGCACACCCTGCCGACATGCTGGGTCAGGTCATGATGAAACTGCTGGCGCGCAACAAGCTAACCTCCTCGGATGTGGAGCAGGTTGTTGGTGGGTGCGTGAATAAACTGGCGTCTCAGGGCATGAATATTACCCGCACCGCGTGGTTGGCCAATGGGGGCGCCATAGAGACACCTTGCATCACCATCGATTCACAATGTGGGTCATCCCAGCAATCAACCACCCTCGCCCACAACATTATCTGCTCCGGCGCTGCGGATGTTGTCATGGCCTGCGGCGTTGAAAACATGACCCGAGTACCCATCGGTAGCGACGCCATTCCAGCCAACAAAAAAATGGGTAAGCCCATTGGCCGCAGCTACTTCGAGCAGCGAGAGTTCACCAGTCAGTTTGAGGCGGCCGAGCGGTTGGCAGAAAAATACCAGCTCACAAGAGCCGATACCGATAACTTTGGCCTACGCTCACAGACTCACGCCAAGGCGGCTATTGAAAACGGTCATTTCGACAGACAAATCATTGAAATCGAAGCCCCAGAAATGGACGACGACTTCGAGCGCACTGACACGATGTTACACGTGACCAAGGACGAGGTACCCAGAGATACCAGTCTTGAAGCATTGGCCGGTCTAAAGAGCGTGGCTCGTGAAGACGGCGTGCACACCGCTGGCACGTCATCGCAAATAGCCGATGGCGCCGCCGCTGTGCTGATGATGAGAGCTTCCAAAGCCAAGGAGCTTGGCCTTACGCCCATGGCAGTGGTTCGAGCCTCAGCCCTAGTCGGCTGCGATCCGGTCATGATGCTGGAAGGGCCAATTCCTGCTACGGAAAAAATGCTCAAGCAAACCGGTTTGGACATCGCTGACATCGACGTATTCGAAGTCAATGAGGCCTTCGCCTCAGTCGTCTTGGCTTGGGCAAAGGCCGTTGATGCAGACATGGCCAAGGTAAACCCCAACGGTGGAGCTATTGCCCTCGGTCACCCTTTGGGAGCCACAGGCTGCATCTTGGTCACCAAGGCCCTCCACGAGTTGGAGCGCACCGGCGGCCGCTATGGACTGATCTCTATGTGCTGCGGCGGTGGATTAGGCACTGGCACGCTCATTGAGCGGGTAGCCTCCTAGCCCTCATCCAAGATTAAGCCGAGTCACCGACGTGTGCTCGGCTTACCCTCACCCACGATGGAACCGGCCCTCTTAGTACAGACGGCGTCAACCCAACCCCGCTAAAGAGTTCTATCCAGCCACCAGCGAAAACCCTTGGCCACGGCTGGGGTCATGCGCGTGCGGCTGTATGCATCCCCCAGTCTTTTCAAAAACTCGCTTCGGGTTGGATAACTAAATATTGTCTTTGCCGCCGCCGACAAACCCAGTCCGTTCGTCATCATCAGACCTATGGGTGCCAGCAGCTCGCCAGCATCGTAGCCCACGATGGTTGCACCCAAGATTTTATCGGAACCCTTTACTGTGTAGACCTCGGCGTGTTGGGTCGCTTCTTCCAGCACCCTCGGATCGGCCCGAGAACGGTCTAACTCGTTGAGATCAAACTCGTAGGTGTCAAAAGCAGTCCCTCGCTTTTCTAGACTCGCTGGATTTTCCCCCACACTGGCCACTTCGGGATCCGTGTAGGTGCAGTGGGGAACGATCAATCTGTCAACCTTGGCCGTGGGTGCAAACAAGGTATTTTGAATCAGTGCACGCGCTTGAGCGTCGGCGTGATGGGTAAACTGCAGGTTGGCCGCGCAATCACCGGCGGCGTAGATAGCCTTATTGGTCGTTTGCAGCTTTGCATTGGTTTGAACAAAACCTTGGGGCGTAAGCGCCACCCCAGCGGCTTCCAGATTCAGTGAGTGGGTATTGGGTTTGCGACCTAGGGCAACCAGAATACGCTCACAATTGATCTCTTCCTCGCCGCTGACAATGGTGCCGCTTCCCCGCACTTCTCGCACCCCCTGCCCTAAGTAAAGTTCCACACCCGTTGCCTCAAGGGCATGAGCCACTGCCGCGCTTGCCCTAGGCGTTTCGTTAGGGAGGACTCTATCCGCCAACTCAAACAGCGACACCTTGACACCAAGGCGGGCAAAAACCTGAGCCAGCTCGCATCCAATAGCCCCGGCACCGAGAATGGCCAATGACTTAGGCGCGTCCTTAAGATCAAAGACCGTTTCATTAGTCAGCGGCTGAGCTTCGCGAAGACCGGGAATAGGTGGTACCCCGGCACTGGCGCCGGTGCACAAAGCGATGCGGCGGGCGTTGAGGGCAATATCGCCAACGCAAATTTGGCCAGCGTCATTGAAGGCAGCATCACCGAGAAACACATCCACTCCCGCTTCGGTGTAACGCTCAACGGAATCGTGGGGGGCAATACCCGCACGCACCTGCCGCAGCCAACCAAAGGCCTGTTGAAAATCCGCCTCTGGCCGTTTGCTGAAGGCCAGCAGGGACTTGGACGGCATACAACCCACGTTCAGGCAGTCACCTCCCATCTCGTGCCGTTCAATTAACGCCACCTTGGCCCCAAGCCCCGCAGCACCGATAGCACTGATTAACCCTGCAGGTCCCGCCCCTACCACCACTAGGTGATACCGCGACTGGGGCTGAGGATTCACGTGGTTTTCTGGACTAAGCAATCCCTTGGAGATCAGATCAAATTCAGCGCCAGCGTAGTTAGGCGTGCTCATTGTTGGCTTTCCTGTGTGTTATCCGAGGATGAATCTGACGTTCCCAGCTGTTGCTCCAATGCCCCGCTAGCAAATCGGGTAATCAAAACCGTCAGCACCAATGTGGCAAATAAACCAAGATACAGCAGACTATTGCCCACGGGGGACTCCGCCAGTTCACCGCTGAACAAGGTGGTTAGATTTTGGGCGATGGAACCCAAATAAACGTAGAGCAGCGTGCCCGGAATCATGCCCAACCAAGAAACCAGAACGTAGGTTTTCAACGGTACTTGCGTCAGCCCCAAGGCGTAATTCAAGAAGCTAAAGGGAAAAGCGGGAGATAATCGGGTCAACAGCACCACCAAGGCGCCCCGCTGGCCTACCGCGCGATCCAAGGCTGAAAACCTAGGCATGTCGCCGAGTTTACCCGCCACCCAGTCTCTGGCCGCAAAACGTCCAAGCACGAAGGCGCAAGTTGCCCCAACGGTACTGGCGAAAGAAACAATGGCAAAGCCGGCGCCCAGACCAAACAAATAACCAGCTCCAAGAGTCAACAAACTACCCGGCAGCATCAACACCACGGCAACAATGTAGAACAGTGCGAATACCGCCCACGCAATAGTTGGGTTGGCCTCAATCCAAGTAAAGAACCCTTGCAACCAGTCGACAACCGGCAGGGTAAGCACCGCCACCACAAGCACTACTAAAGCAAGGGCAAAAATCACTGGCTTTGACAGAGTTAATTTAGCCATTAAAGCGCCTCGGCCTGCTCGCGCAGGGCAAACTTTTGAACTTTGCCCGTGGAGGTTTTTGGCAACTCGGTAAACACCACGTTTTTAGGAACTTTGAAACGGGCTAGGCTTTCTCGACAGTAGTCTAGAACTTCCAGCTCGCTCAGTGACTCACCGGGTTTGAGGGTAACGAAGGCACAAGGCGTCTCCCCCCACTTGTCATCATTCTTCGCTACCACCGCAGCCTCCATAATGGCCGGGTGTTTAAACAGCTGATCCTCAATTTCGATGCTGGAGATGTTTTCCCCACCAGAAATAATAATGTCTTTGGAGCGATCTTTTATCTGGATGTAACCATCCTCAGTCCACACCGCAAGATCCCCCGAATGAAACCAGCCCCCGGCAAAGGATTCGGCGGTGGCGCTGGGGTTCTTTAGATATCCCTTCATGACGTTGTTACCACGCATCATTACTTCGCCGATGCTGACACCATCCTGAGGCACCGGCTCCAAAGTGTCCGGGTCGGCAACCATCAAGCCTTCGAGCATTTGTCCACCAACTCCCTGTCGCGCTTTAAGACTGGATTGAGCCTCGGCGTCTAGCCCACCCCACAGATCATCCCGCCATGCGCACAGGGTGACCGGGCCGTAGGTTTCTGTCAGGCCATAGACATGGGTTACGTCCACGCCCTGCTCCTGCATACCTTGAATAATCGCTGCTGGCGGCGCCGCCCCAGCGGTCATGGTCTTGATCGGTTTTGTCACCAACTGTTTGAGGGTCTCAGGGGCGTTTAACAGCGTATTGAGCACTACTGGTGCACCGCAGAAG
>JAQWIX010000032.1 GCA_029248675.1 Pseudomonadales bacterium
AAAGCGCGCCACATCAAGCGGTTCTGCAACGGTTACAAGCCTTGCTGCCAGCGGCTAGCGTGATTACAGACCATGCAGGTCTGCGCCCCTATGAAACCGACGGGCTGACCGCCATTCGGGAAATGCCCTGGGTGGTCGTGCTACCGGAAACCGAAGCCCAAGTTGCCGAAGTGGTGCGTTGCTGCGCCCAGCACGGAGTGCCGGTGATTGCCCGAGGGGCCGGCACCGGATTGTCAGGGGGTGCTCGGCCTCATGCTCAAGGCGTGGTGCTGGGGCTATCGAAAATGTCGGCTATCGAAAAGATCGACATCGAAAACCGAGTGGCTATTGCACAGCCCGGGGTGCGCAATTTGGCTATCAGCCAAGCAGCTCAGCAGTATGGCCTGTACTATGCACCGGACCCTTCCTCCCAAATCGCCTGCAGTATTGGTGGCAACGTGGCGGAAAACGCTGGTGGCGTGCACTGCCTCAAGTACGGCTTAACCGTGAATAACGTGCTGGGTGCCCGGGTGGTGCTGGCCGATGGCAGCATCGTTGAACTTGGTGGCGCTTTGTATGACAACCCTGGCCCGGATCTATTGGCCCTGCTGTGCGGCTCCGAGGGCATGTTGGGAATTGTCACTCAAGTGACGGTGGCCTTGCTACCAACCCCTGAAACCAAGGCCCTGCTGCTAGCGGGTTTTTCCAAGGTCGTGGATGCCGGAAACGCGGTAGCCGAGATCATCGGCGCGGGCATCATTCCTGCGGGCATGGAGATGATGGACAAGCTGGCAGTGCAGGCGGCTGAAGCCTTTGCCAAGGCGGGTTACCCGCTGGACGCGGAAGCCATCTTAATTATCGAGTTAGACGGGGCCGCTGCCGAACTGGGCGCGCTTACCGAACAGGTCACTAGGTTGCTGCGTGCGAACGGCGCCTATCAAATCGATGAGGCCCACGATGCCTCTACTCAAGCTCGGCTATGGAAGGGACGAAAGTCGGCGTTTCCCGCGGTCGGCCGGCTGTCGCCAGATTACTTGTGCATGGACGGCACCATTCCCCGCAAGGCCCTGCCTTCGGTGTTGACCGAAATCGACAACATTTCTCAAACCTTCGGGCTGGCAGTGGCCAACGTATTTCATGCGGCAGATGGCAACCTGCACCCCTTGGTTTTGTTTGATGCTAATGAACCCGGGCAAACCGATAAGGCCATGGCCATGGGGGCAAAAATACTCGAGGCCTGCGTTGCTGCTGGGGGCACCATCACTGGTGAGCACGGAGTGGGTGTTGAAAAGCTCGACACCATGTGCGTGCAATTCACTAGCGCTGAACTGGAGCAGTTTTTCCGTCTGAAGACGGCCATGGATCCTGAGGGGCTGCTGAACCCAGGCAAAGGCATACCCACCCTGACCCGGTGCGGTGAGTTGGGCGGTATGCACGTCCACAATGGCAGGCTGCCGTTTCCAGAGCTGGAGCGTTTTTAGTGGCTTTCGATGCGGCGTCTGATCTGATCGATCAGATCAAGGCCGCGGGTCAACGTAACCAGAAGCTGTTGATTCAAGGTCATAGCAGCAAACGCGGTTGGTTAGCCAGTTCCCGGGGCGATGATGTGTTGGATCTCACCAGTCATCAGGGAGTATTGCAGTATCAGCCCGAAGAACTGGTGATCACCGCTCGTGCGGGGACACCCCTTGGGGTCATCGAAGAGACACTGGCCGAACGCGGACAAATGCTTGCCAGCGAGCCGCCTTGTTTGGCGGCCAACACCTCTCGGTCCGGGACTCTTGGCGGCGCTGTGGCCAGCGGCCTCAGCGGCCCTGGGCGCCCTTGGCTTGGAGCGATTCGAGATGCGGTGCTAGGTGTTGAGTTGATCAATGGCGCGGGTGAATATCTTCGCTTCGGCGGACAGGTGATGAAAAATGTCGCCGGCTACGATGTGTCTCGTTTGCAGGCCGGCGCCTGGGGCTGCCTTGGGGTCATGTCTGTGATTAGTTTGCGGGTGCAGCCTGTTACAGAACAGGAATGGACCCTCAGTGGCGCGATGGCAGCCGAGGCTGCAATTGACCTGTGTGCGGACTTGGGACGTCGCAATCTACCCATTACCGCAAACTGTTGGTATTCGGGGGTGTTGTACTTGCGCTTGTCTGGCAATGCCAGCGGTGTGTCAGCGGCCTGCGAGTCTTTGTCCGCCGTAGGATTGAACCGAACAGATGCGGTGCCAGATCTTTGGCGGCAATTGAAAAACCACGAGCATCGTTTTTTTCATCGAGAGAATGCCTCCAAGGACGATTCCACCTCCGATACCATTGTCGGATCGAGGCCAAAGTTATGGCGGGTAGTCGCTCCGCCTGCGGCGCCCGTCCCCAGTTTTTTGACCACCCCAGAGCGCGATCTGCTGACCTTGTGGAGTGGTGGTTTACGCTGGTTCTATCATGACGAAGCAGATGCCGTTCTAGACTACAGTCGTGCGGTGGGCGGTTGGTGTTGGGCGTTGGGTGAAGCCATGCCCTTGGAAGCGGCCCACCAGCAGATTATTCAGCATCTCATGGCAGCATTTGATCCGCATGGGGTGTTCGCTAACCCGCTTGGTCTTGGGCCTAAGGCCGCGAGTACTTTTGGCGGGGGAGCTAGCTAATGCAAACCCAACTGCCTGCGGATTTTATTGCCACAGATCGTGGTCGCAGGGCTAATGAGATTTTGCGCAGCTGTGTGCACTGCGGTTTTTGCAATGCCACCTGTCCCACTTATCAACTCAGTGGGGACGAGCTGGACGGCCCGCGCGGTCGCATCTATCTCATCAAAGAGCTATTCGAAGGCGCTCAAAATCCGGAACGAGTCACCCAGCACCTGGATCGTTGTCTGACCTGCCGGGCTTGCGAAACTACCTGTCCTTCCGGCGTTGCTTACGGTGAGCTTGCAGACATTGCCCGAGTCGAGATCGGCCCCCAGCGAACCGGCGTGCAAGGGCTGCTGCGACGCCTGCTGCAGTGGATGGTGCCACATGCCCGCCGTCTGCGCCTGCTAGCCCGAGTCGGTAAATTTGTAACGTTTGCTATGCCAAGGGCGCTGGCCGCCCAAGTGCCTGATAATGTCACCACAGGTTTAGCTTCGGACACTCCGGGGTCTAAACAGGTGCTGGTGCTGCAGGGGTGTGCTCAGCAAGTTACCACGGGCCAAGTTAATCAGGGCTTGCAACAGTTGCTCGGCGAACTGGATATTGGTGTGTTGACGGCGCCAAAGGAAGGTTGCTGCGGTTCTCTGGATTTGCATCTAGGTGATGAAGCAGCAACCCTGCGGGCCGTGCGCAACAACGTGGATGCCATTCATCCGCTACTAACCCAAATTGATGCCGTGATTTCCACTGCCTCGGGCTGTGGTGTAACGCTAAAAGACTATGGACGCCTGTTGGCTGCTGATCCGGACTACGCCAAAACCGGGGCCGAGGTTGCCGGTGCCACAGTCGATGTAAGTGAATACCTGACGGGGCTGGGGCATAGTCTCAAGGCCAAGTTCCCGGGTAAGCGTGTGGCTTGGCATTCTCCCTGCAGTTTGCAGCATGGCCAGCAGTCCGAAGGCTTAGTGGAGGCCTTGTTGACCGGTGCAGGCTATGAGCTGGTGCCTGTGCCGGATGCTCATCTTTGCTGCGGTTCGGCAGGTACCTATTCTGTATTGCAGCCCCAATGGTCTCAGCAGCTGCGAAAAGCCAAGCTGGAGGCGCTGGAATCTGCAGCGCCGGACATCATCGCTACCGCCAATGTGGGCTGTCAGACTCATCTTTCCCATGCTGCGAATACGCGGGTTATGCACTGGATTGAACTGGTCAGTTAACCTAGTCTAGAACCATTCCAACCGGGGGGAAGGAAATGGTGACACAAGAGCAGGGTGCTTCTGGCCGCGATTATGGATTCTTAATGTTTCTGACGTTGCTCAACGTCATGAACTTCGTCGATCGACAGTTACTAGCCAGTTTTGCAAACTGGATCGTGCCTGACTTAGGGCTAACCAATACCCAGTTTGGGTTGCTCACCGGTTTGATCTTTATTTTTTTCTACTCGGTTGCCGGTGTCTTTATGGGCGTGTTGGCCGACCGCGTTAATCGCACTCGACTGATTGCTGCAGGCTTGGCGCTCTGGAGTGCTTTAACGGCACTATCTGGTATGGCCAAGGGCTTTGTCAGCCTGGCTATTCCCAGACTCTTCATTGGTGTCGGTGAGTCCATTATGACTCCTACGGCTATGTCCCTGTTGGCAGATCGATTCCCCTCCAGCCGCCTGGGTTTTGCCTCCGGTGTTTATTACATGGGTGTGCCCATTGGTGTGGCAGCTAGCCTTTTTGTTGTTGCCTATCTGGAGCCGTTGCTCGGTTGGCGGGGTTGTTTCTATGTTCTGGGCGCCATCGGTTTAGTGTTAGCGCTGATTATGTTTTTCATGAAAGAAACGCCCCGGCGCCACGAGGTAGAGGCGCAGGCTAAACAGGAAGCGGAGATCGAGCGGCCATCCGTGAAGGAGATGCTGGCAACGTTGGTGAAAGCCTTTAAAAGCTCGCCAGCATTGTTAATGACCGTCCTGGGTGGTGTGGCCTTCCACTTTATTCTTGGGGCGGCCACCTTTGAGCAGCTTTGGTTTGTTCAAGAGCGGGGCTTTGATCGCAGTGAGATCGCTGAGTTAAGCGGCTGGTTAGCATTTGCCGGCGGCATAGCGGGCAACTTATTTGGCGGTGTCGGCGGTGATGTTTTCTTGCGTAAAACCGGCATGGGGCGGCCCATGTTTTTGTTCTGGATTATGCTCGTTCTTACCCCGATTTCACTTTACTACCGGGTTGTTGATCCGACCTCGATGTTCTTTTTGTTTGGCATCTTCGTTGGTTACTTTCAGCTAGGCTGTTTTTATGGACCTACCTTTGCAACGGTTCAAGAACTGGTGCCTCCCCAGATACGCGGTACGGTTGTGGCCTTTTATATCCTGTCGCTCAACTTTTTCGGTTTAGGGCTTGGCGTCACCGGTGGTGGAATCATGGTGGATTGGATGATCGCTCAAGGAATTGCTGAACCGTACACGATGACGCTGCTCGCGTTTACCGCACTGTCGCTGTTCGCCATCCCGTTGTTTTTCTTTGCGGGTCGGCGTTTTGAACGGGACCGGGAAGCCCTTTACGCCAGCGTGTCTTAAGCGGTACGACCCAGCCAATGGTCTGTGTTATGTCCAAAAGAACTGTGTAAGGAGAGTACATTGACTGAGCAATCAATGTTGAGTGAAGAAAATCACGGTGATGGCCCACCTGACAAAAAGCAAGTTCGCATCGATACGTTGATGAAAACCCAGTGGTACCGCTGGTACGCCTTGGCGATATTGGTCCTCGTCTACTGCTCCAGTCATGTGGATCGCCAGATCATGGGGATTCTGCTCGAGCCGATAAAACTGGAGCTGGGCGCCAGTGATACCCAGATGGGGTTTTTGATCGGTCTTACCTTTGCGATTTTTTATGCAACCCTTGGCATGCCCATCGCCATGCTGGCTGACCGCACAAACCGGCGGAACATCATTGCCTTAGCCACGACGATCTGGTCTGGCATGACCGTACTTTGTGCCTTTGTTGGTAGCTATACCCAGTTGGCACTGGCGCGAATCGGCGTGGGCATTGGTGAAGCGGGGTCCAGCCCGCCGTCCCACTCCATGATTTCCGATCTCTTTCCTCAAAGCCAGCGGGCCACAGCCATGGGTATATTCGCCTTGGGTATCAACCTAGGGTTATTGATTGCTTACTTGGGCGGCGGCTGGATGAGCGAGCACTGGGGTTGGCGCACGACCTTTATTGTTGTGGGTCTGCCTGGAATCTTAATTGCGCTGTTGGTTCGATTTACCCTAATTGAACCGCCAAGAGGTGCATCGGAAGAAGCTAAACAAGATCGAGCGGGTGCCCCGGGGTTGGGTGAGGTTTGGAAAACCATGCTGAAGACTCCGGCTACCCGTCATGTGGTTTTTGGTTCTGCCTTGGCCGGTTTTGTGGGCTATGGCATGACCCTTTGGCTTCCGGCGTTCTTTGTCCGTTCCCACGGTTTAAGCCAAAGTGAAACCGGTCTGACCTTAGCCCTGTTATCTGGCGTGGTTGGTGGCCTTGGTACCTTTACCGCAGGGCGTTTGGCGGACTATTTGTCCCAGCGGGACCCACGCTGGCTGGCTTGGGTGGTAGCGATTGGCAAGGGCGGATTGGTGCCGTTCTTGGTGCTTTTCTTTTGGCTCACGGACTTCACCTCGGCGTTACTGGTTTACATCATTCCAGCCTTTTTCGCCGGTTTTTACTTGGCTCCAACCTTTGCCATGGTGCAGCAGCTGGTGCCTGTGCAAATGCGTTCGGTTGCCGCGGCGATCTGTTTGTTCTTGTTGAACATCATTGGCATGGGACTAGGTCCTCAGGGCGTGGGTATTTTAAGCGACGTGTTTGCCGCCGAGCACGGCGCCGAGTCACTGCGTTATTCGCTGATGGTGTTTAGCTTGGTCAATCTATGGTGTGCGTGGCATTACTTTATGGCGGCTAAAACCCTGCAGCAGGATACCCAGCGTATTGCCGAAATGTCGTCGGCGCCTGGCTAGCTATTCGCTGGCTCCGCAGCTCTGAGATCCATGTATCCGGTCTACCCGCAGGCTGCCTATGTGGCAGGGGTTTTGGTCTTTACCGGGTAAAGGCCTCAGCCGCCCAAAACCCTTTGAATACCGGTAACAACAACCTGAACTTGGTTTGGCCCCGCCTGTAGTCCGGTTGCCAGTCTTCTGGTTTGATTTGGCGACAGGATAGTGATGCGTTGGTTGTAGCTGCGTCGGTTACCTTGTCCATCAATCAAACGCACCTGCAGGTCGATCACTTGTAGGCTGCGGGGGGTCGTATTCGTCGCCTCTATGACTAGGGTGCCGTCGGTATCGGTTCCCCAGCGCAGGTCTACGACGCTCTCGGGGCGCTCTTTGCTCCGTAGGGTGACCAGCGAGGTCAGCGCCGCTTGCCCGGTTGCTCCGCCGTCGGTGGCGGCTTTGGCGTAAAGCTCCTCCGCTTCTTGGGTATTACCTTCACGTTCGGCAATGGCGCCGAGTGCGCCATAGGCTTGAGCCGTTTGCAGCAGCTCTAGGCTGCGGTTCAGGTGACGCTTGGCCTTGGATGTTCGGCCCCGCTTTTCATTTACCACGCCGCTGCGCAGCAGGGGGTAGAAGAAGTTTGGGTTTAACGCGATGGCCTGATCAAAGGCAGTATCCGCGGCGCCCAGCTTGTTTTCTTGGGCTTCGATATCCCCAAGCAGGGCGAAAAAGTGGCCTTCGTTCGGCTCGATATCAATGGCTTGATTCACTAAGCGCCTAGCAGCCTTCGTGCGATTGTCGCTCAGCGCCTGCTTTGCTTCGTCATATGCCTTATACCCTGGCTTGGTTTGGGTTAAACGCTGCATGACGTCGCGATAGCGCTGGCGGCCTTGAATGCCACCGGCTGGTAGGTTGGCTACATGGATTCGGTTCGCTTGGAGCCGTTCTTGGGAGGGGGGGTGGCTGGCGAACAATCCCTGCAGAAAATCCGGTTGCTGGCTGTCTTTAAGATCGACAAAGGTTCGCTGCAAATCCACGGCACCTTGCGGGTCGTAGCCAGCTCGGCTCATGTAGTTCATACCGTACAGGTCTGACTCCCGCTCGGCATCCCGACCGTATTTGGAGCTTAACAACGCGGCTCCTGCGCTTGCGCCAATAACCGCAACCCCACTGTAGTCACTATCCGCTGCGGCTACGCCGGTGGCAGCTACCGCTGCCTGAAGCAGCACGGCCCGCTGTACAGATTTGGCACTGTGCTTTGCGGCGGCGTGAACTACCTCGTGGACAAGGACCGCGGCCAGTTCAGCTTCGCTATCAAGCTCTGTTAGCAAACCCCGGTTGATGGCGATTTTGCCGCCGGGCAACGCCCAAGCGTTAGGCGTGGAGTCGTTAATCACCGAAAACTCATAGGGTAGTGAGCGCTCACTTACGGCGGCCACCTTGTTGCCGACCTCCTGTACATAGGCCTGTACGGCAGGGTCTGCTACGTAATCACCCCCCTGAGATTGGCGCGCCGGTAGGTATTGCTGTGCGCCGGTTTTTAGCTCCCATGCCTCGGAAACAATGCTCAGTTCGCTTTTGCCAGTAACGGGGTTAGTTGCACAGCCCGCTAGGCCTTGGAGCAAAAACGTAACGCACAGTAGGCTTGTGAGCTTTATCGCGTTAACAGAGGAGGAAAAAAAAGGTCTTTGTGGAACAGGATTCAGTTCTGATTTTGGTACAGGGTTTTTCATGGTGGTTAGTCTCCAATGGTGAGGCCTTAGCCTCTGGCGCGGCTATAGCGCTGGCGTATTTGCCGTGCCTCTCTGGTTTTGCCTTGCGCTTCGTAGACCTTGGCGAGCTGAAGCCACGCGGCAGCGGCTTTATTTGAATTGCTGCCTGCCAAAGCGATGGCTTTGCGCGCGTGTTGAAATGCCGTGACGTCGTCGCGCTGACTCAAGTGCACTTCGCTTAGTCTGACCCACAGTGAGGCTTCTCTTGGTTCGATGCGAATAGCTCGTTCCAGCAGCACGATAGCGGTATTAGGGCGCTGGTTGTCCAAGGCGTTATTCGCTTGGGCTAGTAGCGTCTGGGCGCCGCTGCTGCGCGGTGGTGTTATGACCCGCTGAGGAGGTTCATCAGCGTTGTCATCGGCCGTTGGTCCTGACGGGCCTGGTTTGCCGCTATCGGATACTGGAACGTTTCCACCAGTGCTGACGCAACCGGCAAGCAGAAAGGTGACGAGTAGTGTGCTGGTTCGTCGAGATAATTGGCCTGTGACGAGGGCCTTTAGCGCACTTGGGAGTGTTTCAATTCCTAGCACTTTTTATCCTTTTTACCCGGTTGTCTTTCTCGGTGCGGCTTCTTTTAATGGTCAACAACGATGCTTCGCGGTTGGCTCTGCTACCAAGTGATGCACTGAGCCGGCTAGTCTTCCTTCAGCGAACAGTAATTCCATGTTCCGGTTACCCAAGGACCGCCCAAACCCACAGCGATCATGTCAGCGCCCAAAAATAGACCGCAATCGCTGACCAAGGCCGACCTTGATGTTGCAGCCGGGCTTGATAGGCAGAGTATCTGGGCGAGTTATGGGTAGCACAACCACATCTGCACATTTATCGGTGGCTTGAAGGCCTGTGTCGTATTCGATTGCGACAGAGTTCTCATTTGCCAAGATAATAAGCGGGTCCACGCCTTCTTCTCGCATCATGGCATTCCAAATGCGCATGGCCCCAGAGGAGCCTGTTAAGCCTGTGGGTTTGTTGTCGTCTCGGCCAACCCAAACCACCGAAAGCTTGCTGTTATCAAAACCCGCGAACCAACTGTCTCGATTGTCGTTGGATGTGCCGGTTTTGCCCGCTACGCCTTGCTTTGCGTAGGGCGAGGATCGCCCGGTACCGCGGCGCATGACGATCTCCAGCCCTTGATTGAGGCTCATAGCAACATCTGGATCGATGGTCTGCTCCAGCGCAAAGGGATAGTGGGATAAGGCATTGCCTTGTTCATCCAAGACCGCGATGACGCTTTTGGGGGAGACGCGAAAACCGCCGCTGGCAAAATTGCCGTAGAGCTCCAGCAGCCTTAACGGGGACATAGCCTCGGCCCCAAGGAAAAAAGACGGATATCGATTTTTTGCTGCATAACCTAGTAAGTCAGTAAAGCGGGCTTGTACGGTGCCTATGCCCACTCGATTGCCCAAGTCTACCGTGGCGAGGTTTAGTGACAGCGCTAGGGCTTTGATGATGGGCAATTCACCACGACTTTTGCCGTCATAGTTGCGCGGGCTCCAAGGTTCGCCGTTGGGAGGTATGAGGGTGATCTCTTCATCGTTGACCAAGCTCGACCAGTCGTAGCCGTTTTCCAGAGCGGTAAGGACGATTAGGGGTTTGATGACTGAGCCCACCGGACGCTGAGCGTTCAAGGCTCGGTTAAAGCCGTCTACCCTGCCACGCCTGCCGCCCACAAGGGCGAGCACTTCACCTGTCTGAGTATCCGCAACCACGGTGGAAGCCTGCAGATCGCGCTGTGAGGGGGCACGCCCTTGTTCGATGGCCTTTAAAGTTCGACTGACTGCTTGTTGGGCGTTTTCTTGGGTTCGCGGGTTGAGGGTGGTGAAAATTCTCAAACCTTGTGAGCGCAAATCTTTTGCGGAATAGCGCTCTCTCAACTCCATGCGCACGAGATCCATAAAGGCGGGGTAGTACGCGCCACCGCTATTGGGGCTGTCCACGACTCCTAGGGGCTTGCCGATGACTCGTTGGTGGGCATCTTGGCTGATCAGTCCATCGTCTCGAAATGTATCTAGAATTCGATTGCGTCGCTGCAGGGTTCGCTCAGGGTGTCGGAAGGGATTGTAGTAGGACGGCCCCCGGATAATGCTTATCAGTGTGGCGATTTGATCCGGCGGAAGTTCGTTCAATGGTTTATTGAAGTAGTACTGGGCACCTAAGCCGAATCCGTGAATCGCTCGAGCGCCATTTTGACCCAGAAAAATCTCATTGATGTAGGCGGTTAGAAGATCCTCTTTGGAAAAGCGCATTTCCAGAATAATGGCCATGGCCAATTCGCGCAGTTTTCGTTCGATGGTGCGCTCATTGGTCAGGAAGTAACTTTTGACCAATTGCTGGGTCAGGGTACTGCCTCCTTGCTGTCGCTTGCCGCTACGTAGGTTAACTAGGGCAGCTCGAGCAATACCCGTGATGCTGAAACCTTTGTGTTCGTCGAATGTACGGTCTTCTACCGCTTTCAGGCCGTTTGCCAGTAGGTCCGGCACTTGGTCCGGCGCCAGGATTACTCGGTCTTCGCCGTGGGAGGGGAAGAAGCTGCCGATGACGGCGGGTTCTAACCTAATCAAGTCAAGGGGCTTGCCGCTGCTGTTCATGCGCTGGATTTGACGGCCAACGAACATGACCTGAAGTCGGGTGGATGGGCGGGTGGCCTCCATAAAGGCGAAGCTTCGCAGATGAACATTCACGCCGCCGGGAATGGGTTGGTAAGAACCCGGGGCTGATAGGTCAGCAGTCTTGCGATACCCCAGGCGCGCAAGTTCTTCCTGTAGTTGGCTGTTGGTTAGTCGTTTGCCCGGAAACAGTTCCAATGGCTGGGCATAGACCTGGGCCGGTACAGACCACCGACGACCTTCAAATGTTTTGCTGATGTTGCGGTCTAGATAATAGAGGTAGCCAGCGCCAACGAGGATGGCGACTAAGGAGGCCCAAAGCACAGTTTTCACCAGTAATTTGAATAACCCGCGCCGGAGTCGTCGCCCCCAGCTCTCTTGACCTTGGGTGTTCTTGTTCGACGACGCTTTCGCTGTGGTCTTGCGGGTTGAAGCGGTTTTTTTCGCCATGTCTCGTTTGCGGTTGACGCCGATGCACTGTGGGTTGGCAGTGTAGCGGAAGAGACGGGTTAATTTCTGCGAAGAGATCAACGGCCCCTAGTCTTCTGTTTTCGATATGGGGTACTGCGATAAAGCGGCTCCGCCATGAGAAATCCGCAGCGCCTCTAGACAGGCGGGACCGCGCAGCCTATGGTGTCCGGGCCTAAGGGGTGGCGAAAGCCTGAGATAGCACCTAGCTGCTAGACCCTTTGAACCTGACCCGGTTAATACCGGCGTAGGAATAGGAGCATGCATTTTGACCAACGGTCACTGTCAATGCAGCGTCACCTGCCTTGGGCACCCCATAACTTTGGAGCCCAAACATGTTTAAACACTCGGTCCACACGTCCAGACTTTCCTTAGGTCAGGCACGCTTATTCCAAGTCTTCCTGTCGGTATTGATGATGTTCTGCAGTTATTCGACTCAAGCGGCGCTTTTGGAGGAGGTTGTGGTGACCGCCGAGTTCAGGCCGCTGGCCACGGCAGAGGTCCCTGGTAGTGTCTCGGTGCTGGATCCTCAAGCTAGCGGGGCGACTATCAATCACTTGGATGAGCTGTTGTCGCAGGCGGCTAACGTCAATCTCACCAGCGGGGCTTCTCGAGCCAGATTCATCCAGATACGCGGTATCGGCGAACGCAGTCAATTTGTTGAGCCACTGAACGCATCAGTGGGTCTGTTGGTGGATGGCGTCGACCTCAGCGGTATAGGTGGCGCGGCTACACTCTTTGATATTGCGCAGGTTGAAGTGCTTAGGGGGCCTCAAGGCACCCTGTACGGGGCAAACGCGCTGGCCGGCCTGATCAATGTGGTGACACCAGATGCCACTGAATCCCTTTCCGGTTTGCTACAGCTTGATGGCGGTAACTACGGTGCCCGAGGCGTGGGCGGGGTGGTCAGTGGGCCGTTGAATGACAGCATGAGGTTTCGCCTAAGTGCGCGGCAGTATCAGGACGATGGTTTCTACAACAATGTTTACCTGAATCGAGACGACACCAATGCTAGGGATGAACGGACCCTGCGCGGCAAAATTCAGGGTGATTGGGAAACCGATGGGTCATGGCAGCTAGCGGTCGGTCGCATAGACGTTGATAACGGGTACGACGCATTTTCTCTAGATAACGATCGCAATACACGGTCAGATGAGCCGGGTCAGGATGTGCAAGAGACCACTTACGTGGCCTTCAATGCCAGCCGATCAATGAGCAATGGCGTTTTGGGGCAGGTGGCCATTGGTTGGGTTGATAGCGGTATCGCCTACGGCTACGACGAAGACTGGGCTTATGAAGGATTCCATCCCGACGGCTATCGCTCCACGGACCTGTATCTGCGTGATGTTCAAACCAATACTGTCGATCTTCGGCTGCTCTCGGCGCCGGGGCTGGGTTTGGCTGGTGGCAAGGTGGATTGGGTGCTGGGCCTCTACGCCCTCGATAAAGACGTGGACTTTGTGCGAGATTATTTTTTTGAACCTCAGCTGCTGACTTCGGATTACGGTGTTGGGCGAATTGCCCTGTACAGTGAGCTGGCGACGAATCTTTCGGCGACTTGGCGATTGACCTTGGGGCTTCGGGCGGAGCAACACGAGTCGGACTACGTGGATTCTGAGGGTGTCCAGTACGCTCCCGATGACGACTTGATTGGCGGTAGGGTATTGCTTGAGCACACCTTGGCTTCCGATGGCTTGCTCTACGCTAGCGTGACCCGGGGTTACAAGGCTGGCGGCTTTAATACCGACGGTTCTCTGGACGCAGAGTTGCGTCTGTTTGAACCCGAGGTGCTTTGGAATATGGAATTGGGTTTTAAGGGCGAGTTGCTGGACGACAGACTAAAGCTATCCGTCGCCCTCTTTCGCATGCAGCGCCGTGATGTACAAATTGCTACGTCCAGAACGGTTCAGCGCCCGGACGGTTCTGCGGAGTTTATCGGTTATACCGGTAACGGTGCTGAGGGCTTCAATCAGGGCTTAGAGGTAGAACTTGCCTTGCGGGCTACAGACCGTTTGTTGGTGACGGCAAATTTAGGGTTCCTCGACACCGAATTTGAAAATTACATCAACGGTGATGGCGAAGACTTAGATGGCCGGGATCAAGCCCAAGCGCCCGGATATCAGTTTTATGTTGCCGGGGATTACCAGTTGTTTGACGCCGTGCGTCTTAATTTGAATATCGAAGGCCGGGATGAATACTACTTTTCCGATGGCCATGAGGAGCAGTCCCCCAGCTATGCGTTGGTAAACGCTGCGCTCACCTACGAGGTGGATAACTGGGAGTTGTCATTGTGGGGCCGAAATCTGGGCGATAGAGATTATTTTTTGCGGGGCTTTAGTTTTCCCAACGACCCCAGAGATGGATATTCCAACACTCGCTGGACCCAGCTGGGTTCACCTCGCCAATACGGTATAAGTGCAACCGCATCTTTCTAGGTTTTGGATGGATCAGCCTAGGCAGCGGTGAAAGCCGCTGCTTCAGCGCCTCGCCAAAGACGCAACAGTCCGCGGCTTGATAAGAGAGACTGCGGGCCACAAATAACCCCTCTAGCCAGGTTAAACCGCGGGGTTGGGCCTCGCTAGTTTTCGTCAAACAAAGTACAGTTCTTGGGCGTTCGCGCTTTCGCAGATGCGTTGGCCTTGGCCGTCCATTGGCACCAGTCACTGGCCTATACGCCGAAAAAAAATAATAAAAAAGGATGAGCCAGGCATGTTTTTTTTGCGACCTCTCAATGGCCTTGTGTTTTGTTTTCTGGTCGCTATCTCAGTTCAGGCAATTGCTGCCCCAGCCGCTTATTTACCCATTGGCGTTGATCCACGACTGGAGCGCCAGGTGGACAAAATGTTTGCCTTGACCACCTCTGCACCCCTGACAAAGCCCTACCGGATTGCGCAAATAGCGATATCGCTGGAAGGAATTCGCACCACTAATCCCCTATTGTATCGGGCCATTTGGGATGGGATAGCGCCTTATCGCAGCAAAGCCAAACTGGTCAGCGCGGGCATGCGCTTGGCTATTGATGGCGACAGTGCTTCAACGTTGTCAAATCAACGAGGATTGTCATCGTCAGAGTGGGCGGCGGTTATTGTGGATGGCGTCTGGCGCCCAAGCCAAACCCTACTCGCCCAGGTCGGTACGAGTTACCGAGCTGAGTCCGGAACCTTAGTGAACTACAACACTTTTATCTCGGCAGGATTCGGTGGTTTACAGCTTGATGTGGGCTACAAAGAGCACTGGTGGTCTCCTTTCGATCACAGCGCTATGTTAATTAGCAGTCACGCGCGGACTTCCCCTTCTGTGAGCCTGTCCTTCAGCGAGCCTCTAAAAAAATACTGGAACGCAGATTTTGAAGTGTTCTACAGCCGACTCGACAAGGTTGAGAAGGGTATCCGATGGCAAGGTAGCTATTACGACGGTAAGCCCAACTTGGTAGGCACTCATTTCAGCATCAAGCCGTTTCAAGGTTTGCAGCTTGGATTCAACCGAATACTTCAGCTTGGGGGTGGCCCCCGGAATTTGAGTGTGGGTGACTTTTTCAAGGCGTTTGTGGATCCAGTGAGCGCAGACAACTTGGCTGCGCCCGAGCGCGAAGCCGGGGATCAGCTAGCGTCGATTACCGGTCAGTTCGACCTGTTCTTGCGAGGTAAGCCTATCGAGCTCTATTTTGAACACGCCGGCGAAGACACGGTGAACAATTCGAACTATAAGTTTGGTAATCAGGCCAACTCGGTGGGATTCTTTGTTCCTGAACTGACCAAGGACCTGTCTCTGCGCTACGAAGGTAATAAATGGAAGACGGCCTGGTACGTAAATGGCATGTACAAATACGGCAACACGAACTACGGCAATGTATTTGGTCACTTCGGCGGCGACCAGCGCGTGTTCGGCGAGGGCGTGCCTTCTCAGGTGCATACCGTGTCGCTGGACTACTTCGGGGCGCGGAATGATTTTTGGCAGCTCAAACTTGGTGTGATCGACAACGACTCCAATGTTGATGGTAGGCCCACGGCGTTTGCCTACGAAACTGGCTACAACATCGAACTGTTCAACGCCCGAAATTGGCGCGACTATCGGTTGGAGACACAATTGACCTTAGGTAAAAGTGTGTTTGATCGAAGTTATCAACACCTGTCTGTCTCCCTGTTCTGGCGTTAGCACTCTGATCTGGCGTTAGCACTCTGACTGATTGTCCCCAGCTGGCGGATCGTGATTTCAGTGGGCGTCGCGGTGTCATTGACTGTCGTCAGTGGCTTATACGATGTGCTCAGAAATCCGCTGCGCTAACTCAGTAATGTCCACCGAATCCACGGTGCCCTGACATTCAACAACTTGACTGTCACCCAAGGGCCGCCAATGTTTCGCAGAGTCTCTAACAAGGGCAGTTTGTCGTGTGCCAACGCTTGCCGCCAGATGCATGATGGCGGTTTCTACCGTGACAACATAATCCACGCAGCTGAGCATGGCGGGTAGCTGGTAAAAGTGTTCTGCGGCAGTAAAGGGTAGAATCGTGATTACAGGCCCTAAAGGCTCTGATCCCAGACGCTCCTCGATAGTTGCAAACTGATCAGGGGGCAAATTCAGCACGAAGCCTCGGTCTGGGTTTGATTGGTATAAGGCCTCGATCAGCCCTAAGGTCTTGGACCAACTGAGGTCTCGTTTCACACTGGTGGACATTGGGTTGAGCAATAACCACTGGGTCGCTGGGTCCGGGGCGTGACGATTGAGCAGTTCCTGAGACTTTTGGCGCCAAAGGTCTGGGGGAGAAATTTGCAAGGTTCCCTTATCGGATTTGGCTCCTACCAGGGTTTGAAAACGAAAGCCCTGTAAATCCCTGATATGTTGCCGGTGTTGGGCGGGTATGCTTTTCTCCTTCAAGTACCCGTCGATGCGGTTGAATCGCCACCACTTTTGAATTGGATTTTGCAGCGCTTTGGACTGAGTGCCGACAATCTTAGCCGTGTTGGAGATGGCGCGAGCGACCTTGGCATAAACTTCCGACCGCTGGGTAGCGATAAAAAAGATGACATCGTAGTTACGTTGTTGTGCCCGTCGAATTAGCTCCTGACGTTGGGGCGCGCTTTCAGCGATGGGATAGATGTCGTGAATAAAGGGCTGGTCTTCCAGCCACTGGCATAGCGTAGTGTTGCGCCCCGTATGCCAAGACTTGCTCCGATCCCGCAGGTCGTCAATCCAGATATCCAGTTGAATGTGCGGATACTTTTGTTGCAGCGCCTGCAAATGCGGGCCCTGGTAAACAAAGTCGCCGATGGCTAGGTGTGTCATGTAAAGCACACGAGTGGCCTTGCTCATTGAATCCGCTGGTATCAAGGCTGACAAAAAGGGTGTCCTACATGTGCTGCCGTAAGGCTGTCCCGTCATGGTAGTAAGGCCTTGGCGGAAACTCAAACCGTCAGGTCTGCGAGCCAGGGCCGGTGGCGCTTGCCAAAGGGCCGTGAATTTGGCGGCGGCAATTTAAACGTCGTGTGCGTCGTTTTTTGGAGTGGCATGTGGATAATGCGGGTTAGAAATTCTCAATTCTGCGTCAGGAGTTTTTATGTCCAGCTCGCCATCGGAACATCGCTCTGCAAAACAGGATCTAACTTTGCAGCCGGAGCAGCTTGAGACGAGTTTTAGCCAGAGCCTAGAGCGTCATCATGCGGTCTTTGCCACCCTCGCTCAGCATCAGGCGCAAATGTCGGAACTGGCTCATCGTTGCATGTCAGCGTTGAACCGGGGTGGCAAAGTGATCTGGGCCGGCAATGGCGGTAGTGCCGCTGATGCCCAACATCTGGCCGCGGAATTTATGGTGCGCTACAGCTCAGAGCGAGGTCCCTTGGCGTCCATCGCGCTGACAACCGACACATCCATTCTCACTGCACATTCTAACGACTATGACTTTGCGACGGTTTTTGCGCGGCAGATTTACGGTTTGGCCAAGGCCGAAGATGTGATGATCGGCTTAACCACCTCTGGGAACAGTGAAAACATTAACGCCGCCGTGCAGGCCGCTAACGAATTAGGGGCCTATACCGTTGCGCTGACGGGGCGTGATGGTGGGAGCGTAAAAGACATAGCCCAGCTACCCATAATTATTGCCTCCAACGAGACCGCGCGCATTCAGGAAGCTCACATGTTTATGGGTCATTGGCTTTGCGAAGCCATCGATCTGGCTGCTGAATAACGGAGGCGAAAAGTGGACTTGTCGTTGCTAACAAAATTACATCAGCTGCGAATCTTGGTGGTCGGAGACGTGATGTTGGACCGTTACTGGTTGGGTGATACCGCCAGAATTTCACCTGAGGCTCCGGTGCCTGTGGTCAAGGTTAATCGGTTAGAAGATAAAGTAGGTGGTGCGGCAAATGTGGCCCGGAACATCGCTCACTTAGGTGCCAAGGTAAGCTTGATTGGCTTGGTAGGAGCTGACGAGTATGGCGAAAAAATTTCTCAGCTACTGACCCAAGAGCGCATTGAATCTAAGTTGGTGAAACAGAATCTGCAGCCCACTATCGTCAAGATGCGGGTAGTCAGCCGGCAGCAGCAAGTGGTGCGCTTGGACGTAGAGGAGCCCTTCGACCCAGAACTCAGTGAGCATTTGCTTGAGCAGCTTGAGTCGTCTCTGAGTGGCTGCGATCTGGTCGTGTTCTCTGACTACAACAAAGGTTCCCTTGGCGCCGTCGAGAAAATGATCGGGTTGGCGCGCAAGGCAGGCAAACAAGTGTTGGTGGATCCTAAAAGCTCAGATTTGAGTCGCTACAGGGGCGCGCACTTCATCACTCCAAATCTGGGAGAGTTTGCGGCAGCAGGAGGTTTAACGGAATCTGAGTCTTCAATCGCTGAGTCCGCCCGGCGATTGCTGCAAGAATGCGGTATCGACACCATGTTGTTGACGCGCTCGGAGCGCGGAATGTCGCTGATAACCCAGGCAGAGAAGTTCGACTATGCGGCTCAGGTACGTGAGGTGGCGGACGTCACTGGCGCGGGCGATACCGTCATAGCAACGCTTTCTGTGATGTTAGGCGCAGGTTTCACGCCCAAACAGGCCGTGGACATCGCCAATACTGCGGCGGGTCTTGTTGTTACCAAGCTTGGCGCGGCGACGGTCTCGGCTATGGATCTAGAGGCAAAGCTTGGAGGGCGGGGTGCCTATCGGGGGGGAGTAGGTGATGCGTCTTCGGCTGCCGTTCTTGAGCAGATTAATACGGCTCGCGGTAATGGGGAGAAGATCGTGTTCACCAACGGATGCTTCGACATATTGCATGCCGGGCATGTGGCTTACCTTGAAGAGGCCCGGGCTCTGGGTGACCGGTTAGTGGTGGGCCTCAATAACGATGCGTCAATCGCTCGGCTGAAAGGCGCAGACCGCCCGATTAACGGGTTAGCCGCTCGGGCACGAGTGCTTAATGGGCTGAAGAGCGTTGATTGGGTGATTTCTTTTGGCGACACGGAAAACGGCGATACGCCAGCTCGCTTAATCGAGCAAGTGCAGCCAGATGTGCTGGTCAAGGGCGGCGACTATCAGGTGGATGAAATTGCCGGTGCAGAATTTGTGCTGGCCAACGGTGGCGAAGTTAAAGTGGTTAGCTTTCTAGGCGGCTTTTCTTCATCCAAGATCATCGATGCGATAAAGCAAAGTGGTGACTGATGGGCCTTAACTAGGCAGCCAGTTCGAATAAGTAGGTCGTCATGAGCAAGTCCCAATCATCGACAGTCCACGCAAGCCCTTGATGGAGGCGCTTTTGTTTAGCGAAGGAGCGTTCCAAGCGCCTGATGTTTGCCTGTTGCCACACAGGATTCGACTGCCGGATACGACCACGGTCAAAGTCCACCAAGTAAGGCCGGCCATCTGCATCCAACAGAATGTTGCTGATGTTAAGGTCTGCGTGGTCGACCCCCTTGCGATGGAAGTTAGCCAACATTTTGGCGACGGCCACAATCTCCGAGTTTGTTAGTTCCCGTTGGCGCAGAATCTCAAGCAAGTTTGATGAGCTCTCAATTGCTCGAGTAATGACGCTGCCCCGATAAAACAAACCATGCCTTTTTAGGATTGCGGCAATTGGCTTGCCTACGGGCAGATGCATCTCATCGAGTTTTGAAAGCAGTTCTAGTTCTCGATAGACCCTTGATTGTGTGATGCCAGTGAATAAATACCGGTCCCGAATGAACTTTCCAATAAGCCCGCCACGCCAGTAGTGACGAAGCACGTGAGTGACGTCGTTTTCCTTGAAAAAATAAGTTGTGCTGCGCCCGATACGCCGATCAACGGTTTTATGTTGGGCCTCCCAGTAGGCGGGATCAAACCACCGTTCTGTCAGCGCCTCAGGCGTAGTTGGCAGACAGAAAATGACGCAGGAGTCGTCGATCCACTGAGTCGACAGTTTGGGAGCGGTATGGGCGCTTAGTTTTTCAGTAGGTCTATCATCGGCAGTCACGGTCGCGGGGAGACTCGTCTTTTTCTTCACTCTAACCCAGAACATATTTTGACTCTATGACTGGGGCAAACCAGAATGTTTTACCGCAATAAAAAGACAAGATGACCGTGACGGAATTTGGGGCGCCCAACAGTATTTGTGTCATCCGCTTATCTGCTATCGGCGATGTTTGCCATGCGGTCAGCGCGGTTCAGGCCATTCAGCGTAGTCAGCCGCAAGCGGCTATTACGTGGATTATTGGCAAAGTCGAGCATGAGTTGGTGAGGGGCCTGGCGGGAGTTGAATTCATCGTCTTTGATAAAAAAGCCGGAGTCCGCGCCTACACCGCGTTGCGAAAAACGCTCCATGGTCGTCATTTCGACGTTTTACTGCATATGCAGGTGGCTTTGCGAGCGAATCTGGTTGCCGCCTTGGTATCAGCCGACTGGAAAATCGGCTTCGACAAAGACCGAGCAAAGGAAGGGCATGGCTGGTTTGTTTCCAGAACCATCAAGCCTCAGCAGGAGCCTCATGTGCTTGAGGGTTTCGCTGAATTTGCACGTACTCTTGGCGCAAACGACACAGGTCCTTCCTGGCAAATGCCTTACTCGGAGCAAGATGAGGCTTGGGCGCTGCAGGCCCTAGGGGGACGGCAAAAAGTTTTCACCATAGCTCCGGCGGCTAGCAAAGCTGAGCGCAATTGGACGGTGAACGGCTATGTGAACCTTGCGGACTACGCTGCAGCCAAGGGTTACCGCACCGTGCTGACCGGTGGTCCCACCCAATCGGAGTTGCAGTTGGGTGAGGCGATTGTTAGTCAGGCAAAAAGCAGGATTCTCAACTTGGTGGGCAAAACATCGTTGAAGCAGTTGCTTTGCGTGCTCAAGCACAGCCACGTTGTGATGGCACCGGATACCGGGCCGGCCCATATGGCGGTAACGGTAGGGACTCCAGTAATTGGGCTGTACGCTCACTCAAATCCTAAGCGCACTGGGCCCTATGGGAATCTGCAAAACGTGGTGGACGTCTATCAGCAAAATCTCGAAATTCAGAGCAAACCGGCAGCTCACAAGGTGCGTTGGGGACACCGGCTTAAGGGGTCAGAGCTCATGGATCAGATCAGTGTCCAACGGGTGCGGGACATGTTCGATCGTGTGACCGAAGATTTGGAGGCAGACGACCAGCCAACGTTGGCGTCGAGATTTCGAGATGAATAAGGCAGTTTTCCTTGATCGAGATGGCGTGATCAATGTGGATAGGGGATACACCTATCGCATTGAGGACTTCGAGTTTATCGATGGTGTGTTTGAGGCCTGCAAACTTTTTGCGGCTTTAGGGTACCGGCTCATTGTGGTGACCAACCAATCTGGGATTGGCCGTGGCTTGTATAGCGAGCAGGATTTTTTGACATTGACCGAATGGATGAAAGGTCAGTTCCGGTCTCAGGGCATCACCTTGGATGCAGTGTATTTTTGTCCTCACCACCCTGAACAGGGGCAGGGCAGCTATAAACAGTTCTGTGAATGTCGAAAGCCCCAACCCGGCATGTTGCTTCAGGGCATCGCAGAGTTTGGGCTGGAACCGGATCGGTGTGTAATGTTTGGTGACAAAGTATCGGATTTAGAGGCGGCGAGGGCGGCCGGTATTGGGCGTAAGGTGTTCGTAAACGATCAATCCGCATCAGCTGCAGCCAAACCTCCGCTGGCCGACGAGGTTTGGCAGAGCATTGCTGAAGCGAAAAGGCGGTTCTGACTCAAGATCGCTGGCACAGCGATGCGTTGAGCATTTTCTTCTACATTGCGCCCTGAATCAACGCTCGCTCTTTCTCTAGCAGATAATCCACAACCTCCAAGGCTCGATCAGCGCCGTTGTTAATGTCGACGCGATACTTGCCAGCCACCACTAGGGTGGGCACTGCGCGAATACTGTTGTTCTGAGTGTCTGTGGCCGCCCGGGCCAACCGCCGGCTTACGTCGCGGCTATCAAAAGCGCGCATAAATTCGGCCGCGGGCAGTGTTTCGGAGTCCAAGTAATCGGCGATGTCCTGTCCGCTTGAGAAGCTGCGGCGGCCATTGTGAATGGCTTTAAACAATTGTTCGTGGTTGCCTTCAAGGGCATCTGCCTTCTCAAGGGCATAGTAGCCCTGAGCCAAAACACTCCAAGCTCGAGAAAAGGCGGTAGGTTTGCGCTGGAACCTAACATCGTCGGCGAAGGTTTCCGTCCAATCCTCAAGTTTCGGGTCGAAGTTCTTGCAGTGAATGCAGGCGTAAGAAAAATACTCTTCCACGCTAAGCGTTCGAGCAGGGGTGTCGATGTTTACGCCTTCAATGACTTCAAAGTCACTGCCGGCCTGAGGTATCGAGTTCTGGGATAGGTCAGAGCCGAAATAAAACGTGCCCATAACAAAGCCGGCAACGAGTATGCCCAAAAAACCTAGGATGACGTTGCGAGTTCGTTGAACGGTTTGTGAGGGTGTTTTTTTCTTTGCAGCTGGTGCCATATTTACTCTTCCTTCACGTGGCGTTTGTTGTACTTGCCCAGTCTACTCATGCTGTGCGGCCCGGTCACTGTTTGCCGATGCTTTACGGGCATATACTGGCGACCGGTTCGTAACAATCAGGCAATCAACGAGGAAGTGCTTTGAGCGAGACATATCAGCTATTTAAGTCCGATACCTGCGGGTTTTGCCAAAGAGTGCGGGCCTATGTGGCCCAGCTGGGCATGGATCTGCCAGTGCGTGATATTCACACCGAGGCAGAGGCTTTCCGAGAGTTGCTGCAAGGTGGTGGGCGATCCATGGTGCCTTGCCTGCGAATTGAGCGCGGTACCGGCGACGGCACAGAAGTAGAATGGATGTACGAATCCATGGACATCATGCGATATCTGGGCAGTCGGCAGGCCGACCAGTAAACAACAAGACAACGACAAGACAACAACACAGAGAGGTCACTATGAAGCTGGGAATTATAGCCGGGTATTCCGGACGAAAATTTAGTATTGGAATGGATGCCATCAAGCATGCTGAGAATCTGGGATACGATTCGCTGTGGACGGCAGAGGCCTATGGTTCCGACGCGGTTACCCCTGCTGCTTGGATTCTGGCTCAAACAGATCGTTTGAAGGTGGGCACCGCTATCATGCAGATGCCGGCTCGTTCTCCGGCCATGGCTGCCATGACGGCGATGAGTTTGGCCGAGCTTTCCGGCGGGCGGTTTATCTGTGGTCTCGGGGCTTCGGGCCCTCAGGTAGTTGAAGGCTGGCACGGTGTGCCCTATGGCAAGCCAGTAAGTCGACTGCGTGAATACGTGCAGATCATGAAAAATATTTTTGCGCGAGAAGGTGCACTGACCTTTGAGGGCAGTATGTACAACCTCCCTTATACCGGTGAAGGTGCGACAGGCTTGGGTAAGCCGTTAAAGAGTATTTTGCACTGCGAGGAAGACATTCCGATTTTCGCTGCCACGATTACCGATAACGGCGTTGCGGCTGCCGCAGAAGTAGCCGACGGTTTCTTCCCTGTGTGGATGGATCCAGAGCAGTACTCGGTATTCAAAGGACCCATCGAAAAAGGTTTCGACAAAGCCGGTGACAAGGATTTGACCCAATTCGAAATTGCCCCCTTTGTAACCGTCGTTATGGGCGATGACGTGGATCAGTGCATGATGCCCGTCCGTGGCCAGATGGCCTTGTACATCGGCGGCATGGGTGCAAGGAATAAGAACTTCTACAATGACTACTGCAAGCGTTTGGGCTTTGAAGACGCTGCTGTGGAAATCCAGGATCTTTACCTAGCCGGCAAAAAAGACGAAGCCATGGCTGCAGTCCCCAAGGAGTTGATTGATGCTTGTGCCCTAGTCGGCCCAGCCGAGCGCATTCGTGAACGTCTGGCACGTTGGAAGAGTGCTGGCAGTCACGGTCACGTATCTAGCATGTTGTTGGGCTGCCAAGACCCGGCTGCATTGCAGGTAGTGGCGGAGGAAATGCTCTAACGACCAGCTAGGCCGACAACGAGCAAACAGTAAAAAGGGGCGGTTAAGCCCCTTTTTTCTTTCCATTGCTCAATAAGCCGGGCCAGGACGCTAAGCACTAGCCTCCACCAAAGCCCAACCGCGCTCGGATCTCATGCGCGCAGCGTCGGCGTATTCCAGTGCCTTGGCCGAACTGGCGTTGCCATCGAGCCCCCGTTTATAGACACCTTGAATAATTCCCGCAGAGCGGAACATGTTGTAAATCAAATAGAAGTGCCAATTGTCGATGCCATCCCGGCCCGCGTGCTTGCAGTACTCGGCGACGAACTCGTCTTCGGTAGGCAAGTTCAGGGCCTCAAAGTCGGCCCCGGCTAAGCCCTCATCGTCGTAGGCATCTCCATGGTAGTCCTGACAGAGATAGCCAAGATCCGCTAAACCGTCGCCCAAGGTCGATAGCTCCCAATCCAGCACCGCAACGATCCTAGATTCTGTTGGATGAATCAGTACATTACCCAGACGATAGTCGCCGTGAACGATGACCGATCCAGCTTCGTCGGGAATGTTTTTGGGCAGCCATTCCATGAGCTTGTTCATCGCCGGCAAGTCCTCTGTTTGCGAGGCGATGTATTGTTTGCTCCAGCGGCCGATCTGACGTTCGTAATAATTGCCCGGGCGCCCGAAGCTTTCCAAACCAACTGCAGCGGGGTCGACGCTGTGCAATAGGGCCATTACTCGCGCAAGATCAAGGTATATGGCCCTGCGCTCTTCTGCGCTGACGTTGGGGAGACGTGTTTCGGTAAACAAACGGCCTTCGACCATTTCCATTACATAGAACTTGGTGCCAATAACCTCTGGGTCCTGGCACAGACAAAACATCTTAGGGACGGGAACCTTGGTTTCCCACAGTCCATGCATGACTCGGTATTCCCGATCTACTTGGTGAGCCGACGGTAGCAGCTCCCCCGGCGGCTGTTTGCGAAGCACGTAGCGCTGGTTTGGTGTGATCAACTGAAACGTCGGATTCGACTGCCCGCCCTCGAACTGTTTAATCTCCATGGGGCCCGCAAAGCCTTGCACATGCTCCTGCATGTATCCCTCCAAGGCCTGGGTATCGAATTTGTGGGCCTCTCTGACCGGGGTTAGTTCTACGTCGCTCATGCCTTCCTCACCTAATACGAAAAAGCCGAGGATACGGCTTGATCTCATGGAGGGCAAAGTGCGAGGCTTCTTCTTTCATATTTTGTGATGGGGGATTTCATGTCGAGGAAGCGTATAGCAGTCACGTTACCAGCAGGACCACGTATTGCCGACACTGTCGATCGGATTCGTTGGGCTGAGGAAAACGGCATTCCAGATGCGTGGTTTAGTGATTCAGGAGCACCGGACACGCTGACTCAAGTTGCAGCCATTGCCCACCAAACCAGCGATATTAGGATTGGTACGGCGGTAACGCCCGTATATACCCGATCGCCGTCGGTGTTGGCTGCCTCCGCCAATGTGATAGGCCAACTATTGCCAGAGCGCTTTATTTTAGGGCTGGGCTCTTCAAGCCAAACGATCATGGGCCAATTCAACGGCATTCCTTTGGAAAAACCGCTGACCCGAGTGAGAGAAACCGCTGAACTGGTCAAGATCATGTTGACCGGTGCGAAAACCGATTACGACGGCGAAACTGTGTTCAGCCGCGGGTATCGCCAAGCACCCATGGAAAATGCACCGCCTATTTATCTGGCGGCTCTGCGTCCGAAGATGATTGAGATGGCCGCAGAAGTCGGTGATGGCGTGATCTTTAACCTCTGGCCCAAGGCGGCGTTGCCCAAGATGATGGAACACGTTGCTTTAGGTGCTCAGGCTGCGGGTAAAAATCCCGCTGATGTGGAAATCGTCAACAGAGCCATGGTGCTGTGCACTGATGATAAAGAGTACGGTCGCAATTTGTTCCGGGCAGCTTTCGGTCCCTACTATGCGACACCGGTTTACAACAATTTCCTCGCTTGGGCAGGCTATACCGAAGCTGCGGCACAAATTGCCGAGGGCTGGGCAGCTAAGGATCGCGATAAAACCGCCAGTGCCATGTCTGATGCCATGATTGACGAAATTGCGATAATCGGTAACGAGGGCGAAATACAAGAACGTATACAAGCCGATGCCGACGGTGGTGTTGATACGCATATCATCGCGCCCTTGGCTGGCAATCGAGAGGATGTGGACCGAACCTTTGCTGCTTTCACAGCTAAAGCGTTCCAGTTTAGCTAGTCGAGATGACGTCTAGCGCGGAAGACTCTCGTATATGACAGTGAAGAAGATCTACCTGTTTCGCCATGGTGAAACCCAGTGGAACGTGGCTGGTCGCATGCAGGGACGGCTGGATTCACCTCTTACCGACCGAGGCAGGCAGCAGGCTCTTGCCCATGGACGACTGGTTACCCAACTGATGACGCCGGAATGTTGCTGGGTGTCTTCGGCCAATCGCACCAGAGACACCGCCGACCTAATAAATCGGTCGCTGGGTGTGCCGTTACTTTATTCGGACAACTTGGTGGAAAGGGATTGCGGTCGGTGGTCAGGTAAAACACTGGATGACGTGCGCAGCGAGTATCCGGACGACTGGGCCGCTCGTAATGTGGATGCTTATTATCATCGTCCAGGAGGCGGCGAAAATATCCCAGACTTAGTTGAGCGGTTTACGTCCCTTTTGGACCAATGGCAACAACCGGAATGTTTGGGCATTGTGACTCATGGG
>JAQWIX010000130.1 GCA_029248675.1 Pseudomonadales bacterium
CAAGATTCAAGGTGCGCAACAGATCTTAGTGCTTGCCCCAGAGGAGAGCGGCGATGCGCTCCGCAACTGGCAACTCCGGCTGGGTGAATGGTTGGCCGGTGAGCCGGAGGATGCCCAAAGCTGGTATCTGTTGGGTCATGCGCACTTAAAGCTAGGCGAGTTTTCACGAGCATCCAGTGCCTTCCAGCAGGCCCACGAGTTTGCTGATGGCGATGTGTCCGTCAAATTCTACTGGTTGCAGGCCCGCTACTTAGAAAAGCAGGGTGTCTTGGACGATCGCAGTCGGCGCTTGGCCGAAGACATCTTGGCGGTGGATCCCAATAATCCCCAAGTGCTGGAGATGCTGGCGGTTGCCGCGATCAGCGAGGGTGACTCGGCGATGGCAATTACCATGCTTAACCGTACGCTGAACAGTGAACAACGCCCGGAGCGTATTCAGGCCACCGTGGATGCCATTGGAGCCTTACGTTCAGCCTATGCCCAGCAGGGCGATGCTGCGGGCATCGAAATTGATGTGGCGATGCCTTTGGCAGAGGACAAGGCTTTGACGGGTGTTGTTTTTGTGGTGGCCCGGCCTGTTGGCGGAGGTATGCCTTACGCTGTCGTGCGACGGCCAAGCTGGCTCCTGCCTTTTTCTGTGACCCTCGATGACTTGGTCAGCATGAGCGGCACGCGTCTATTGTCTCAGGCTGATGATTTTGAAGTATTAGTGCGGCTGAGCGCTAACGGCTTGGCCCAAGGTGAAGCCGGCGACTGGCAATGGCTTTCACAGCCCATGACGTCGGCTGATTTGGAGCAGCCGAAACGGCTGCAGGCCCGACTGTCGCCGCCAACCTAGGCGCGTTTCACCAACGACCGATGCAGTAACGGCGAGTACCCGCGAGCGGACCAACAAAAAGCACAAAAATATGACGCGATAGGCTGGATGAATTAAGCTAGCAGGCTATCGAGGGGCGTGCGAAAAGATCTCATGAGATTGAAACAAATTAAGCTGGCTGGCTTCAAATCATTCGTGGACGCTACGACGGTAACGCTGCCGGGAAATCGATGCGCGGTGGTGGGTCCCAACGGCTGCGGCAAATCGAATATCATTGATGCGGTGCGGTGGGTAATGGGCGAAAGCTCTGCCAAACAGCTTCGCGGTGAAAACATTACCGACGTTATTTTCAACGGCTCGAACACACGTAAACCAAACAATGCCGCCAGTATCGAGCTGATTTTCGATAACAGCGATGGACGCATCGGTGGTGAGTACGCGGCCTACGCTGATATCGCCATACGCCGAGAAGTAAGTCGGGACGGTCAATCCAACTATTTACTCAACGGCAGTCGCTGTCGGCGGCGAGATATCCAAGACATCTTTTTGGGTACAGGCTTCGGTCCCCGAAGCTATTCTATTATTGAACAAGGCATGATTTCCCAGTTGGTGGAAGCCAAGCCCGAAGAGCTGCGCGTATATCTTGAAGAAGCCGCTGGTATTTCCAAATACAAAGAGCGACGTCGAGAAACTCATAATCGAATTAAACACACTCGGGAAAATCTCGAGCGCATTAACGACATTCGGGAAGAGTTGGGTCGACAACTGGATCGGCTGCAGCGCCAAGCCCAAGCGGCAGAGCGCTACCGGACCCTGAAAACCGAAGAGTCTTTGCTCAATGCCCAGCTCTATGCCCTTCGCTACACGTCGTTAAAGGAAAGCCTGACTCAGCGAGAACAGAAGATTCAAACCCTTGAAATCGACTTGGAGCGGGCAATCGCCGAGCAGCGACGGGTAGAGGCTCAGATCGAAGGCAAACGCCAAGCGTTTAGTGAGCAGTCCGAACAAGTGAATAAGGTTCGGGAGCGTTTCTATCAAGTTGGCTCGCAGATCAACCATTTGCAGGAAAGCCTGCAATTTAACCGTCAGCGCCTGACCCAACTGAAAGAGGAGTTAGAGCGGGCACGACAGCGGAGCGTGGACGCCAACAATCAGGTCTCCAGCGACGACCAGCAAATTCGCCAGATGCAGCAAGAGGTGGCCGAGCTAGAGCCTCAAGTTGGCAGTTTGGCCGAGGGTGATCAGACGCTGCAAGCGGCCTTAGCTGATGTCGAGGCTAAAAACCGTGAGTGGCAACAGCGCTGGGATGCCTTCAACCAGCAGTTCTCAGCCAATGAACAAGAGGCACAGGTTCAAACGTCCCGTATCGAGTATTTGCAGCAGTTGATTGAGCGACTTAGCAATAGGGCTCAAGAGTTAGAACGGTTAGCTGCTGATCAACCCAAACAAGAGGGTCAGCTTGTTGAGCAAATGGCGCTGGAAATTGATGGTCTAGAGAATCAAAGCCGCACCCTAGGGGAGCGGATCGACGAGTGTCGTCAAAGCCTAGGCCAGGCCAAGGAAGCGACTCAGGCTCAGGAGCAAGCGCTGGAACAAGCCCGGGGACAGGTCCAGCAGCTACGCGGACAGGCGGCGAACTTACAGGCAATTCAAGATGCCGCCCTAAGCAGCAACGTGCCCGAGGCCGAAACGTGGATACAGGACAACGATTTAACCAATGCCCAGCGCCTAGGTGAGAACCTGTCTGTGGTGCCGGGATGGGAGCGGGCGGTGGAGTCCGTGCTGGGTCGGTTTATGCAGGCCTTGCAGGTGGACGATTTGTCCGGTTTCGCTGGCACCCTAAGTCAGCTGGCTGAAGGCGACTTGGCATTGGTCGAGTCTGGCGCCGTGGATGGGGAAGACGCCCGCAACGAAGCGCTAGCGCTGCCTACGGTGCGGTCCTTGCTTCGAGCCCACTCACTGGCCGGCAGCTCGCTGCTGTTTGGTGTATTCGCCGCCGAGAGCGCAGAGGTAGCCTTGAATAAGCGCCAGCATCTAGCGTCAGGTCAAAGCATCGTCACTCGAGAAGGATTCTGGGTGGGTCCAGACTGGATGCGAGCGCTGCATGATGAAGACCAAACCCAAGGAATTATAGAGCGTGGGCAGGCTCTTGAGTCGCTGGCCTTGCAGATTGAAGAAGCGGATGCAGCGGTTACCACCGTACAGGATCAATTGCAGGCTTCTCGCACCCAAGTAGAGACCTTGGAGGCGAAACGTGAAGAGCTTCAGCGCCAAGCCAATGAGTTAAATCAAAATCTTAGCACGCGCCGTACAGACCATGGAGTGACCCGAGTCAAACTGGAAGAAGCGGCGGTTCGGCAGGAGCAAATTCGCAAAGAATCCGGTGAACTCGCGGAGCAGATTGCTCAGGAAAAAGCGCGTCTTCAACAAGCGCAAAGTTCACTCTCGGAGGCCGAAGACCTTCGCGTAGAGCAAAGCGCCACCAAGGCCAACTTAACCGAAGAGCGGGAGGCTTTGGGCGAGCGACTGCAACAAAGCCGTGATGCGGCCAGAAGCAGTCGAGATAAATTCCATGCAGTGAATGTGCGCCTTGAGTCCTTGCAGTCCCAACTAAAGGTCAGCGTCACAGCCCGGGAGCGGTTGGTTAGCCAACAGAGCCAACTGGGCGAGCAAATGACAACGGTGCAGCAGAGTATTGCAGAAACTGAGCAACCCATTCCGGAGCTGGAAGCGGATTTAACGACCCAACTCGATAGCCGAGTTCAGGTGGAAGAAGAGCTCAAACAAACCCGTGCTCAGTTAGAGGAAGTCGAGGCCGGGATCGCGGCGCTGGAAAGCCAGCGAGGCGGTGTTGCCGAGGGTGTCGCTAAAGTCCGTGAGGCGTTAGAAAACGAGCGTGTCCAGCGCCAAGGCATGGCGGTTCAGGAACACAATCTGCTGGAACAGTTAGCGGCTACCGGCCACGAGTTGGAACTGGTGCAGCAAGAGATGCCTGAGGGTGCTGCAGAAGCAGCATGGGTTGAAGAAATAGAGCGTATGGCTCGGCGCATTCAGCGCTTAGGCGCCATAAATCTAGCTGCCATTGAAGAATTTGATGCCGAGTCTGAGCGTAAGAACTATTTGGATGCGCAAGCCACGGACCTTGAACAGGCACTTGAGACGCTACTTGAGGTCATGCAAAAGATCGATAAGGAAACTCGTGTTCGCTTTAAAGAAACCTTTGAAGCGGTGAACACCAAACTTGGTGAGTTGTTTCCGAAAGTGTTTGGCGGGGGCAGTGCTACGTTGGAGCTTACGGGCGATGACATGCTCGACACGGGTGTATCGTTGATGGCTCGACCGCCAGGGAAAAAGAATTCGTCGATTCACTTGTTGTCCGGTGGGGAAAAAGCGATGACTGCGGTGGCGCTGATTTTTGCGATTTTCCACTTGAATCCCAGCCCGGTTTGTTTGCTTGACGAGGTTGATGCACCGCTGGACGATATGAACGTCACCCGATTCGCGGCGCTGATTCGGGAGATGTCAGAATCTGTGCAGTTTTTGGTGATCACCCACAATAAAATCACCATGGAGATGGCAGATTATCTGATGGGTGTGACCATGCACGAGGCTGGCGTGTCTCGGCTAGTGTCCGTGGATGTAGACGCCGCCGCGGCACTGGCTATCGCCTAACCGGGCAGAGAGAATGCAGGCGCGACCTAGCTAAGGTAGTCAGGTTGTGGCAGTAAGATTCAGCGACAGGGTTGAAGCACCCGGACTGTAGTCGTCGAATCAAGGGGTAACGCCAGCGAGAATGCCGGCGTCGCCAAGCGAAATTTTGCGAGGTGTGTTTTGGATACCAAAGATCTGATCATCGTTGCAGGTAGTATCTTTTTTGCTCTAATTGTAGGGCACGGGCTGTGGACGGCCCGTCGGTCACGAATGAATGATATCCGAATGGATATACAGGCTAAGGGCGGCGACTCTGAAGGCAGCGTCGAGGTGCCTTCGGCGGAGCTACCCAATGGCGGCGCTCGGGTAATCAGCCAAGCGTTGCAGACCGCCCCGGCGACTGAGCGTGATTCAGCTGGTTCCCCAGACGACCTCCCCACTGACCAAGGTCAACAACCGATCAGGCCAGAAAGCCCTGAACCCTATGTGTCCGAGAAGCGGCCTGATACCACGCCGCTCACAGAAGATCTCTTCCCCGGCACAGAACCTGAGGTGAGAGAAAGGCCAAAATCCAAGGCAGCCTCGGAAGCGATCAGTGCTAGCCGATCCAGCTTGAATCAGGAGTCTGGCGCGGCCAAGGATCGAAGAAATACAGGCAGTCGGCCCAAAGAACCTAAGTTGGAAGAACTGCTTATTTTGGGCGTTATGGCAAAAAGCGGTAGCAGCTTTGGCGGCACGGAACTGATTGGTGCATTGCGGGCACAGGGTCTGAGATTTGGTGATATGGGTATTTTTCATCGGGAAGAAAGTGGAACCGCAGAACGCCTGTACAGCGTAGCCAACGCAGTAGAACCGGGCACCTTTGACCTGTCAGATTTAGAAACTTTGCAAACACCGGGCCTGACGTTTTTCATGCAGCTACCGGTCCCTGGCGATGCGCTTGAAGCGCTGGACGAAATGATCTTGTCTGCGCGCACGGTGGCCGCAACCTTGGGTGGAGATGTCAAAGACGATTCCATGAGCGCTT
Organism: Pseudomonadales bacterium; assembly: GCA_029248675.1. Classification (GTDB taxonomy): domain Bacteria; phylum Pseudomonadota; class Gammaproteobacteria; order Pseudomonadales; family Azotimanducaceae; genus UBA4421. The sequence goes on from JAQWIX010000130.1 coordinate 5,496, forward strand.
TGACCGGGCAGACGGTAGAACACATGAAACAGCGCATTGCGGACTTTGCGCGAAAACAACTGACCAACGCAAATAACAATTAAGGGCGTGCCAGTGACTGCCACTGAGGCCATTCCGGAGTCGGTTCTAGGGCGGGTGGTATTGCTGCGCGACCAGCTCAACCATCATTTGCATCGATACCATGTGCTGGATGCGCCGGAGATAGCAGACGCCGAATACGATGCCCTGTTCGACGAACTCCTAGCCATCGAAGCCGAGTATCCCCAGCTTTACTCTGAATCATCTCCAACCCAAAGAGTCGGCGCGCCGGCCCTAGACCAATTCGAAAAGGTTCAGCACGCCCGGCCAATGCTGTCCTTGGACAAAGCCACCACGCCAGAGGAACTAGCCCAGTGGATGCAGCGCTGTCGCAACCGGCTTGGGGATGGAGAACCATTGACCTTTACCTGCGAGCCAAAAATCGATGGTGTTGCTGTCGCGCTCATTTACGAACACGGGGAGCTGACCCTAGCGGCGACTCGGGGCGACGGAAATGAGGGCGAGAATATTTCCGCAAATGTCAAAACCATCGGCTCGATACCGCTGAGGCTAACCGGGGACGTGCCACCCAGGGTAGAGGTGCGAGGGGAAATTTACATTCCCCTTGAACAATTTGAGCGCTTTAACGCTTCTGCAGTGGCTCGGGGCGATAAACCCATGGTCAATCCGCGCAACGGTGCTGCTGGAAGTCTGCGCCAGCTGGACAGCAAGATCACCGCGGCACGACCGCTGACCATGTTCTGCTACAGCCTTGGTGGCAGCGAGGGCGACTGGCAGCCCGAGAGTCAGCAGGAAGTACTTGAGACCTTTGCAACTTGGGGGCTGCGAACAAATCCTGCCCTTGAGGCGGTGGCTGATCTAGATGACTGCCTGGACTACATTGGGCGGCTAGAACAACGCCGGGACGCTCTGGGCTATGAGATTGACGGCGTGGTGATCAAGGTGAACTCGCTTCATCAGCAGCAAGCCCTGGGCGCGGTAACGCGCAAACCACGATGGGCCATTGCCTATAAGTTTGCCGCTCAGGAAGCCACTTCGGTGGTGGAGCAGGTGGACTTTCAGGTGGGCCGCACCGGTGCCATTACGCCCGTCGCTCGATTGCAGCCTACCTTCGTGGGAGGGGTAACAGTGACCAATGCTACCCTGCACAATATGGATGAAATTGCGCGGCTAGACCTTCATATCGGCGACCGTGTCATGATTCGCCGGGCCGGCGACGTGATACCTCAAGTGGCTTCGGTGGTGCTGAGCCAGCGTCCCGGAGACGCGCGGCCCATAGACCTACCTCATTGCTGTCCCGCCTGTGGTAGTGCCATAGCCCGTGAAGGAGAGGAGGTTGTAGCCCGGTGCACGGGGTCGCGAGACTTTTGTCCTGCCCAGCGAAAAGAAGGGCTGAAGCATTTCGTGTCTCGCTTGGCCTTTGACGTGGATGGGCTGGGAGACAAGTTGATTGATCAATTAGTGGACAATGCCCTTGTTTCCAACCCCGCCGATCTGTTCACCCTGTCTCGAGATCAGCTAGTTTCTTTGGAGCGAATGGGCGAAAAGTCCGCGGACAATCTTCTGGCATCATTGGAATCCTCCAAACACACAACACTGCCGAGGTTGGTTTATGCCTTAGGAATCCGTGAGGTGGGTGAGGCCACTGCAGCTGGCCTTGCCCGTTACTTTGGCGGCATCGAACCCATAGTGCAGGCCGATCTGATGTCCTTAGAGCAGGTGCCTGATGTGGGCCCTGTTGTGGCGCAGTCCATTGTTGAATTTTTTTCCCAAGAGGATCAACGCTCCCTAGTCACTAAACTGCATGAGGCCGGCGTAACATGGCCTGCTATTGAGGTGGTGGCTCAGGAAAAACTGCCTTTGGCAGGACAAACCTGGGTGCTGACCGGTACCTTGGAAACCTTGTCCAGAAACGTGGCGAAACAGAGGCTCGTAGCCCTAGGGGCAAAGGTGGCTGGGTCAGTTTCCGCAAAAACTACAGTCGTGGTGGCGGGTCCCGGCGCTGGTAGCAAGTTAGAAAAAGCCCAAACCTTGGGCATTGAGGTAAGAACAGAAGCGGAATTGTTGACGCTGTTGGAATCCAGGGAGAATTCGGAGCAATGATGGTAAGACTACTTGGCTTGAGTTTGGTGGCAGTGTTGGTGATGGGTTGTGCCTCGGGGCCACCCTCAGATCCCAACAATATATGCCGGATATTGGTCGAGGAGAAACGATGGGCCAAGGATGCCAAGAAAGCGCGCAAGCGCTGGGGGCTTCCACCCCATGTGGGCTTCGCCTTCGTGCATCGTGAGTCAACCTTTCAGGCAAAGGCCAAGCCGGCTCGAAAGAAATTGCTGGGCGTAGTGCCCTTGGCCCGACCGTCATCGGCCTTCGGCTATGCCCAGGCGACGGATGAGGCTTGGTCGGACTACAAGAAAAGCACAGGCAGACGCTTCGTGCAGCGGGATAACATGGGCGATGCACTCGACTTTATTGGTTGGTACAACCACACCTCTAACAAACGGCTGGGTATATCCAAAAGCGATGCGTATAACCTGTATTTGGCTTACTACAGCGGTCATGGTGGTTACGCGGGGGGTACATGGAAACGTTCGTCCACGATCAAGGGGTATGCAAAAAAGGCAGCGCGCCAGGCCGCTATTTACAAACGGCAGCTACTACGGTGCGCGATATAGCAATTACTGGCCGGTGATAGGTTATAGCTGAAAGAGATTTTTTGGGGGCTGAGGTAGTTGGTCAGCCCTGCGGATAAGACCCGCAAGCCAGTCAATGTAGGGTTTTGCCTGTTGCAGCAGTTTGGCCACGCTGGCGTCGTTTTCATCACTGCGGAAGGCCCGGCGAAAAACCGGGGCGTAGTACAGGGGTTTCCCAAAGTACACCGAGTGGCGAGTGAAATGATTTCTGAGTTCGTTGAACTCCTCGCGGCTATCGACCATGTTGGGTAACAGCACGATGGGCGGCGGAGGCCCTTCCACGTTGCTCTTTTGCCGTGCGAACAACTCGCTTATTTCATCTAGGTATTTCAACGTCGCAAACACATCCGCATCCCCAACCGACGTCGGTACGAAAACGATATCGCAATGGCTGAGGAACGTGCTGCGAGAAGGTTCGTTGCCCGCCGGGCTATCAAAGACGATGTACTTCTGGGTGCGATTAAACGGGAAGTCTGAACCCATGTGGTTGATCAGATTGCCGTTGTTGGGTGAGCCCGAGTTCAGAAAAAAGTCGTCGTTCTCAAGCACGTTAAAACGAGCGTTTTCAAAGCGCCGCAGAGAGTCGCTGCTGGTTTTCTGCACATCGAGGTCGATGAGTTCTACCCGTGAGTCCGGGTACAAAGTAGCCAGCCCTAGGCTTGCCATAAGCGCTAGGGTGCTCTTGCCTACACCACCTTTGGAATTGGCGAAAACCACACTGCGTGGCTTCGCCAGCGCTGGGTGGCGAGCCTCGGTGGGTTGCTCATCATTCAAGGTAATGACTCGCTCAAATGCCAAGGTCTAGAGCGCCTCGCCATTGTCTTCGGACCCAGGAACATCCTGCTCTTGGGCGACAGCGGCGGTGAATGCTTCTAATCGATCTGAGACTACTGGAGCCGCGCTTTGGTTAGTTTCCCAGTCTGTAGAAATCTCGCCGACCAGCTTGGCACCTTCCATACATTCAATTGAGCCGTACTTGATGTTGCCGCGGATTCTTCCCGAGGCACAGACGGTGAGCTTGCCAGAAAGCTGAAGGCTGTCTTCGACGGTGCCCTCAATCTCGGCGGTTTCGCCGGAAATGTCACCAACTACACAGCCCGTTGGACCGACGATTAGATGCTTGACCGCAACTTTGCCGACGATTTTTCCGTCAATGCGTGCGGTGCCATCGATAGCCAGTGAGGCTCCTTCCAAGTGTGTGGCTGGGCCGACGTAAAATTCGTAGCCTGAGTCGTTTTGCGCCATGTCTGCTTTCCTATATTCGAACTAAAAGTTGCTGTTGCTGTTCAAGCGATTAATCCTGCTTATCGCTATGCCTGAGTTGCCATTGAAACCGCAGGTTCGGCTATTTCGTCGGCCATGGTCACCAATTCTCCGGTAATAACCGCACCGGGACTGACCGCCAGCTTATAAAAACGAATGACGCCACTAACCTCTGCCGAAGACCCAATGCTGACGCTGTTGGTACCAGTGACGTTAGCGTCTACCTTGCCCGCAATTTCTACACGCGGAGCGTTGATCTCTCCGGTAAAAGAGCCGCCCTCGAGAATTTTCACGACGCTGGAATCTTCACCACTGCACATCACGGAACCATTCACGGTCCCTGCGATAACCAGTTCTTTACAAAAGGTAATATCGCCGCTGAGTACTGTTCCTGCTGCAACCAAGCTAGTCGCTGCATTTTGGTTCTGTTTCGAGGTCATGGCTCCAATTCAGGATGACGTTCAAGCTTATAGTCGGTCGAGTCTACTATAAGTTGACATTAAAAATGCCAAAATGCCACGAAAGGAGTCCCGAGTTTGGGCCTAGTAGCTAACGCCCATGCCCGCTCGAGCATCATTGTTTACGCCATAGCTGGGAATCGGGTAGCGCAGACCATTACCGGCAAGCGCTTCCAGACCTTGGATCACCTTGGGTAGGAAGTGAGGTGGGATTGCCATTAGCAGTTCGTCCTCCATGACCCCGCCGTAACGCCGCTCGGCAAAGCAGGGGATGGATAGACTGGGTTCACCGGTGGACAGGGCCTTGCCCCAACTGTCTGCGCAGGCGGATTCGCCGACGCAGGAAAAGCTTAACTTCTCATAGCCCGTCCACTGCAAACCGTTAATGAAAATGATCATTTGTGCGGGTGTTGCGTAGATTAAACAAATATCTGGCGGATTTAAGCGGCCACTGGCTAACGGACTTACTGCCATGGCTTCGAATTGACCATATGGCACGACATCCATTGCCTGCTGATGGGCCGCAGCATCCTCCGCTGTTCCATACCAGACACCGGTCATGCGATCCCCAGATAACCACTCTTCGTTTCTAGGGTGCAGGCCAATAACGGTGCTGCATTGAGCCCCCACAAGGTCATCGGCTGTTATGCCAACAGTCCATCCGTTACGGGCCGCTTGGCCAACGATCTGGTCTGTTGTGTGAATATCTTTCGGTCGGCGAATGCGGGGTATCTGGGTCATTTCTTCTATACTGCCGAATAACTTCATGCCAATGGGTGTGGTGCGCAGTCGTAGCAGGCGATTTAGGTCGTCGACAACCTTTGCTCCGTCGAAGTCGAGGTCGCTGGCAATTAAATCGGACATGAAATTCTCCTAGATTAATCCTAGTTTAATGGGCAATTTTGTTGGTGAAAAAGTCATAGCACTGCTGGGCCAATCGCTGGGGTTCATCGTAGTGCACCATGTGTCCGGACCCTTCAAACCAGTGGTGGACGCAGTCTTGGAACTCGTCAATACGTTGTTCCATTTCTCCCGGGGCGAAGCGGCCGTCATAGGCTTCGTCACCCATTTCCCGCCCCCAATATTCGTAGGAGAGGCTGCCGCTGATGACGCAGGTGGGCGCCTTGATGTTACGCCAGAATTTGGCGTCGTTGGCTCTGGACGCTCCGACAAAAACACTGCTGGCTCTGGAATCAAAGGCCCAGGCGTAGCCGGTGTCGGTTGCTTTAAGCAGGTGGGGAGCCAACTCGGCTGCAGTGGCGGGATTTAAGCGCGGGTTGTTTCGTACCAAGCGGTTGGCCGCGTCCTCTGGGTCTTGAATCGGTCGGCTTTTGCCGGGTTGTCGGCGCAAACGATTCAATATCATGAAGCCAAGGGCTTGCACTTCAGCGGCCTCATTGTCTTCTTGCGCTCGGTGCGGTGGTCCCAGTCCCTCGACAATGGCAATCGCAGCGATTCGCTGAGGGAAAATCGCCGCATATTTGCTGACAATGTGGCCGCCCAAACTGTGGCCAAAGAGCGCTACGTTTTGTGCAGCCAAGCCATCGATGACTTCGTGCAGGTCCTGAACAAAGTCGAAGACGCCGTAGGCGTCGCTGGCATCGCTGTTACCATGCCCTCGCAATTCAGGTAACAGGACATGAAAGTCCTGTGCAAGATGCAGGGCCACTGGCAGCAAACCATGGGCGCTATCGCGCAAGCCGTGGAGCATGACAATGGACGCCTTATCGCGATTCTCCGGTGCCAGCTCCAGAACGTTTAATTTGGTGCCATTGCTAAGAACCTGATGCTCGGTGATATCGCCACCTAACTCGACTTCCTTATTGGGACGCATTTACCACCCTTACTATCATGCTCTGCGGTTTTGTTAGACCGATACCCGACTGAAATTTGGCGGGCGCTTTTCGATAAACGAGCGAACACCTTCTCGGAAGTCGTCCTTAGTCAGGCTTTGGGCCATCCAATCATTGGTTTCGGTCATCGCTTCGGCCAATGGCATGTTTAAGTGTCGGTAAACTTGGGCTTTCATTACCTGCAGAGAAACTGGTGCGCTGCTTGCGGCCAAATTACGGATGTAATCTTGGGCGGTCTCAAGGGCTTGGCCGGTCTCCACCAGCCGTTCGGCCAAACCGATTTCCTTTGCTTCTTCACCGTTGAATTTGCGTGCGCTCCAAAGCAAATCCAGTGCATTCCCGGAGCCAATAAGGCGGGGCAGGGTCCAGCTCACGCCATGTTCAGCGATTAAACCCCGTTGGGAGAAAGCGGTGCTGAATTTTGCTTGGCGTTCCACCACTCTGAGATCAGCTAGGGTGGCGATGGCGAAACCCAAACCAGCGCAGGCACCATTAATGGCGGCTACGATGGGTTTGCGAACGGACATCAGGTAGGTGTAGGCGATACGAAAATTCTCACCCATATCAGGGTCGCCGGGCTCTGCTTTTAAATCCGACAAGTCGTCTTTTGCTCGACCTTCGCCACTGCTCATAGAGTTCAACGCGTTCATATCCATGCCGGGACAAAACCCTCGGCCGGCGCCGGTAAGCACGATGCCCACCACGGAAGGATCTTGTTCCGCCGCGGCTACCGCATGGCGAATTTCCGCCAGCATTCGCACTGTGAGCGCGTTCAGGGCCTCTGGCCGATTCATGGTGATGGTGGCAACCGGCTCGGCAACCTCATAGATGATTTCTTGGTAGTCAGACATGTTTTCACTCCCCTCGTTTTTCGTTCTTTTTCGCACGCCCTCTTTGCATGCTTTGTCATTTGTGCCTTTTTTATTCGGGCTCTCCCTGAGAGTACCGCCGAGCCTATCCCGCTGCCAAGGGTGAACATGCGCGAAAAAAGCGCACATCTTTGAACTCGTCAAATTCACCGAGGTTCGGATAGGTCAGCGCTTGGGCGGTATGAAAGAGCTGAAAGTCTGCATCGTCGATGGTGCCAATTCGCGAGTCTGCGACAATGGTCTGTGCGGCCAGCTTTTTGACCAGTTGCAGCAGCGGATAGTTGCTCTTGTCGTAGAGCACATCGGCCATTAGCACAAGGTCGAAGTCAGCAGTGAGGTCGGCCACATCGGCAGCGTAGTCTAAGGTTGCGCCATTGAGCTCGGCATTAGCTTGGGTGATCAGCAGCGCATCCTCATCGTTATCGCAGGCGACCACATAGGCTGCGCCAGCAAGTTTGGCAGCAATGGCGCCAATGCCGCAGCCACAGCCTACATCCACCACCCGTTTGCCTTTTACGACCTCAGGGTTTTGACTCAACCAACGAGCCAAGGCCAATCCGCTGCCCCAACAAAAGGCCCAGTACGCTGGGTTTGCGATGACGCGGTACATGACCTCTGCGGGCAGTGGGCCGGTTTGATAATCGGCATTAATTAACGCGAGCCGAATCTGCTCTAGGCTTGGCAGTTGCACAATCTCAAGGTCTGCATCTGGCAGCGTGCGTCGCAACGCCGCTTTGCTCTTGTCTATTTTTGTATCCATAACGTCATGTTACTTGCTCAGTGATGTTACTCAATCCGTCCCCTAGCATCATTGCGGCCGAAGCCTTCGGTCTGATTGCTCGGCGGTTATAGCTCGGGCGCTCAAAGTCTTTGTTGTGGGCGCCGAAGAAGCGTCTTGGAGGATGAAAATGTTGATTTCATCTCGCGCCAGCTAGTTTGGCTGGGACAAAGACCGTAATCTCGCTCAATTGAAATTCAGCCGAA
>JAQWIX010000134.1 GCA_029248675.1 Pseudomonadales bacterium
GATTGATTTGGAAAAATAGAACACTCGATCACCGGCATCGCAGTGGTGGGGTGAGAACTGTCTATCCCTGAGCCGGCGCTCGCGAAAATCCGGGTAAATTCAGAAGGGTTGTAAAGACTTATAAAGAAAGAATGGTGCCCAGAGAGAGACTCGAACTCTCACGCCACGAAGGCACTAGAACCTAAATCTAGCATGTCTACCAATTCCATCACCTGGGCAGGCGGCGTATATTAAAGGCCATTGGTGTAACGATCAATTGATGGTGGGTTTTAATTGGCGAAAAAGCTAATCCTCGTTTTTTGGTCAAGCCACCTAGGACGCCAGACGATAACCGACGCCGCGGACGGTTTCGATAACGTGATCGCGCCCCCAAGGCTTCAGAACTTTCCGCAATCGAAGGATGTGCACATCAACCGTACGTTCCTCGACAACGACACTGCGCCCCCAAACTTCATCCACCAATTGCGATCGATCAAAAACTCGGTCTGGATTACGCATAAAGAAAACCAACAGTTTGAATTCCGTTGGGCCCATGGCAACCCGATCTTCGTTGACAAAGGCCTTATGACTGGCCAGTTCCAAACGAATACCCGCAAAAACTAAACTGTCATCCTCGGGAGCACTGGTTCTGCGCAGCAAAGCCTTAATTCTTGCGATGAGTTCTTTTGGACTAAATGGCTTTGTTACATAGTCATCAATGCCGGCTTCGAAGCTCCGGAGCTTGTCTGCTTCCTCGCTTCGCGCAGTCAGCATAATGATTGGAATCTTCGAGGTTCGCTCATCCTTGCGCAGCGACTTAGCGAGCTTCACGCCGCTCATACCAGGCAGCATCCAGTCGACAATGATTAACTCAGGAAGGTCCCGCTTGAGCAGGATTTGCGCATCCTCAGCTGATTCTGCCTCAACCACTGTTCGGCCATCACGTGTCAGTGAGAAGTGCAGTAACTCTCGAATGTCAGGGTCGTCCTCAACAACTAGAATATATCGCGCCATGTTTGCCCCGCTTTCGTTCTCGTCGGCGCATGATAGCCTCAACAAAGAGCAAATTCTAAACAAACCAATCACAAGCGATAGATGCGGCAAGTTCAGGGGCTTTTATCCATGACGGGGATGTAAGACCGTCATAAAAAATTCATAAAAATGACATATCGGCATCACAGCCGCCGTCTATATTGCCCTCGAAATCCATTCAGAGACGAGACCAAATGCGAAAGTTTGCTTTAACCATGGCGCAGGTGCTGGCGCTGACGATTTTACCATTCTCCTTTGTGCACTCAGCGCCCTATGCCGAGTATCGCAACGACGCCAAATTCGTTCAGTCTAGCTTCGACAAAGCTGTGAACTATCTTCGCGTTGGTTACAAATTTAAGAACAATATGTATTTAGAGGTGGGTCCTAGAAGCCACGGCTCGTCGGCTGAAGTGGGCTATAAGTTCAAGCTCTCGGACGTTTGGGGAATCAAAGGCAAGTGGGAAGCTGGCGATACAGGCGCACTTGATCACAAGCTGGAGACGGAAGTTCGCGCTCAACTAGTGGCGGTACCGGGAGCGTATTTCGAATACAAGAACGTTGCCAGTTACACCAACTCAAACCTTAAGGGCAAGGACGACCATTTTCGTCTTGGGTTTAAGTTCAAATCCAATGTATACGTAGAGGCCGGGCCACGAAACGGAGGTTCATCCGCTGAATTAGGCTACAAATACGCTCTGTCTGACCGATGGACCCTGAAGGGTAAGTGGGAGGGTAGTGACACGTCAAAGTTCAAGCATAAGCTCGAAACCGAGCTGCGCGTTACTTTTTGAGGGCTTCACGTCCAATGCCGATAACTAAAATGCCTTTTCTTGGACATCCTTTACTGCAAATGAAGTCAGACCAATGGTGCCCAGAAAACTCCTTCAATACTCAGCCCGATGTTCGGCCTGATGTGACGATAGGCGTTAAGAAACTCGCAGGCCCCCTAAAATTTTCGAGAGAGCAGGATGTTTCCTAGGATAGCGTCAAAGCAAAGAGGGCCGCGTAGGCCGCTGCGGCAGCAACCGCTACGGTTCCCTGCATTTTTACGTCCCCGGATGCCGAGGCCAGATTCATTTTTGTTAATTCTCGATAAAGTTTCATTTTCTTTCCTTTGTTTTAGTTTGCTATCTGTCTACGTGGCTGCTTTCGAGCGCAAAAAAGCCAGCATGTCGACAGCCAGTTCATTTTTCTTGAAGGTGCGCTTAATCAGCGAGTTGCGTTACCACTTCATGACAGTTTTATGACACTACGCCGCGATTATTACAAAGTAAAGAGGTTTGTAATAAAACTGTCATTTTTCTTTGATTTAGCGCCTCGCACTCGGTGTGCGAAACGCATCAGCAAGTTTTTGTTCGGATGAATCAGTCGGCCTAATAGCCAACCACTTGAAGACTCGAAAGGAGCACTATTTTGGAAGCGACAACGGTTTTACTCATATTAGCTATCGGTTTTGGGCTTTACATGGCCTGGGGCATTGGCGCCAACGATGTGGCGAATGCTATGGCGACGTCCGTCGGCTCGAGGGCGATTACGGTTAAGCAAGCGATCATTATTGCGGCGATTTTTGAGTTTCTAGGCGCCTTTCTCGCCGGCGGGGAGGTCACCTCAACGATTCGCAAAGGTATTATCGACTCTGGGGCTATTGGTGATGCCAACATTCTGCTGTACGGCATGCTCTCGGCCCTGTTGGCCGCAGCCATATGGTTGACTGTGGCGTCACGGGTCGGTTGGCCGGTCTCCACCACCCATTCGATCGTTGGTGCTATCGTTGGTTTCGCATTGGTGGCTGTTGGCACAGAAGCGGTGAATTGGTCGAAAATGGGGCTTATCGCCTCAAGCTGGGTGACTTCACCTTTGCTGGCTGGAACCATGGCTTTTTTGCTTATTTTGTCGGTGAAGAAGTTCATTTTCGAAGCCGCAGACCCAGAGGACAGAGCCAGGAAAATTGTTCCTGTGTACATCTTTCTTACCGCCACCGTGGTCGCGCTGGTGACGTTTTTGAAGGGTCTCAAGCACGTTGGCCTAGAACTTAGCACCACATCGGCTGTGCTTGCCTCTTTGGGCATCGCCGTCCTTGTAGCTATTCTTGGCGCTTACTTTATTGCAAAGATTCCTAAGAGTATCGACCGGACCGAGGAAGCTGTGAGCGGAAGCATCGAGCGAATCTTTACTTTGCTGATGATCGTCACAGCATGCGCCATGGCGTTTTCTCATGGCTCAAATGATGTGGCCAATGCTATTGGCCCGGTGGCAGCCGTTTTGTCCATTATTGAGTCTGGAGAAATAGCTCAGTCGTCACCTGTTCCTGTCTATGTTTTGCTCATCGGTGCACTGGGCATTGTGGTTGGTTTGGCGACGTTTGGTATTCGAGTTATCAAAACCGTGGGCGAGAAAATAACAGAACTTCGTCCCAGTCGGGGCTTTGCAGCGGAACTGGCAGCCGCATCAACTGTCGTTCTAGCGAGCTTTACTGGCGTGCCGATTTCTACAACCCACACTCTGGTTGGAGCTGTTCTTGGGGTTGGTTTGGCCCGAGGTGTTGGTGCGTTGGACTGGTCAGTCGTGAAAAACATTGCCGTGTCTTGGGTTGTGACTCTTCCGGTGGCAGCGGTGCTTTCCGCTTCGATCTACTTTGTTCTGCTTGCGCTGTTCACTTAGGGGAGTAAAGGCAATCAAAGTCACAGAAGAATACACTGCCTCGATTTGGCTCGCTTTGGACCTGTAACTCTGAATTGTGGCGTCGAAGCACGTGCTTAACGATTGCCAAACCGAGGCCGGTGCCACCTCTAGACCGAGAGTTTTGCATATCAACCCTGTAAAACCGCTCGGTCAACCGGTCCAAATGCTCTTTTGCGATGCCTAAGCCTTGATCTCGCACTTCTAACCTAGCTTTTCCTCGAGGTCCTTCCTTCCAGAGCACCTCAATGCTGGCACCGCTTGGGCTGTACCTGATTGCGTTGCTAATCAGGTTCGTGCAAACGGAGTTTAGTTCTGATGGAACACCTTTGATGATTCGGTCGGTCTGGTAGTTCGTTGTTAGAGAATCGTTTTCACCGATCAAGCCCTGCACCTCAGCGCAGGCATTATCGATCAGAGTCACCATGTCGACGTTATCCATCTCCGGTGGGACCGGAGTAGACTCCAGTTGAGTCAGCAGCAACAGATCGTTGACGAGCGATTCCATGCGCCGGACCGGGGCTTTTAGCTTTCCGATTAGGGATAATCGAAGCTCCGTAGGCGTTCCCTCATCGACCAAGGTTTCGAGGTAGCCCTTTACAACCGTTAATGGGGTTCTCAGTTCGTGTGACACATTCGCAACGAAGCTTTGCCGCATGGTTAGCAGCCTGTTCAGTGTGGTTATGTCTCGGACGATCATCACTTTTGTACTCTCATCTACCTGAAATAGGCGCGCTTCTAGGGTTGCGTCTTTAACCACAGGTGAGGAAAACTCTAAAGGTTCCTGCTCAGAGCTGGCATTCAGGTAGTTATTCAGGCGAGGTACGTTAATGGTCTCGCTGAGTAGCTGTCCGACACAAGCCTCAGGTAAGCCTAGAAGCGCTTGAGCCGATTCATTGACTGCTTCAATCAAAAGTTGGGTATTAAAAATCAACACGCCATCGGGGATGACCTCGGTGAACAGTTCCAGTTCACGCAACCGGTTGGTTAGTTGGCTTGTGTTGTCTGAGCCAGATTTTTGAGGGTCATTCTTCACGCGTCATTTCGCCTTGGTTGGTATTAGACATAGGGGGCGGCGCCAGAGCCTCGTTACACGACACAGTCCATTTGTGCCCATATCGGCTTTGCAGCAGGGTTAGCGTTAGTCAATTCGGTACTCAGAGCGATTTCGTCTTTTGCTCCACTGGGCATCACCGAATTGGAGTTCCTCCTTCGCCGGCTCTCAACATGATCGCCAGCGAACTCGCCACGCATGGGGCTGGTGAAATCAAACTTCCATGGGCTTGAGCAGTTTCGGCCAGCGTTCCATGCTGGCTTCTATTTGCTCCCCGATGGCCTCCACGCTCCAAGGCCCGTCCATGGCGTCCTTCTCCGCCAGCACGTCGTATTGCCATGACAGCAACGTCGTGCGGTTGCCGCTAACACAGAATTGGCGGCCAGTGACCTTGGCTGCCGCGTCGGTACAAAGCCATGCAACGGTAGGAGAGACCTTTTCAGGGGCCATGCGCACCGCAGTTTCCTCACTTTCAGGCATCAAGTCTTCGGTCATTCTGGATAGGGCTGCCGGGGCTAGCACGTTGACCGTGATGCCATATTTGACGCCCTCCAACGCAAGAACTCGCATGAAGCCCGCCATACCGGCCTTAGCCGCACCGTAATTTGCCTGGCCAAAGTTGCCGATTAAGCCCGAGGTCGAACTGGTCATGATGATGCGACCGCCTTCGCCTTGTTCCAACATTTGTGCCCAAGCGTGCTTGGTTGCCAAATAGCTGCCGCGCAGGTGCACATCGATCACTGCATCCCATTCCGCGTCTGTCATGTTTTTGAAGGAGCGGTCCCGCAAAATGCCGGCATTGTTGATGAGAATGTCCAAGCGTCCAAAGT
>JAQWIX010000138.1 GCA_029248675.1 Pseudomonadales bacterium
CAAGACATCCAGTTCTGGCCCCATACCAACTATCAAGTGCTGACCCTAGGTGTCTACCTTGACGATGTCACCGACGATATGTCTCCCATGGGCGTCATACCCAACAGCCACAATGGTCCGTTTTACAACCTGTACGATGAATCCGGCCAGTGGACTGGTGCGTTAAACGACGAGGATATTTCACATCTAGACGTGGAGAGCGCGATCTATTTGGGTGGCCGCGCCGGATCAATCACAGCACACAACTGCCGGTGCGTTCACGGATCTGCGCCAAACCGGGCGGCGAAACCGCGCCCGCTGCTGCTCTGTGCCTATTCCGCCGCCCACGCCATCCCCATCACTAACCTAACCGCTAACGGTAAGTACGCTGAGGTCATTGTGCGCGGCCAGCGAGCCAAATGGGCAGAATTTGATCCGCGCCCAGTGCTACTGCCACCGGATTGGTCGAAGACCGGCTATAAGTCGATTTTCGAGCATCAGCAGGGCGAGGGCTAAAGCTGAGGCGGAGCCTCCTAGCGGCCTGAGCTATTAAGAACAAGCAATCCAAAGATGGCGAGAACGGTTGCTACTTTTTAGGTGCCCCTCAGCAGAGGCACCGTGCATAACACGTCGTAGCTGCGCGTGACCGCCCTTGCTCCGTAGACTAATGCCGCCAGATAGAGCAAAAGTAAGTATGCATAGGGCAGACTAGGACCAATACATGATGTCTCGTCCGCGTTGCCGCCCCGTCAGCGCTCATCAGAGCAACTTCAATCTATAGACCCAGTACACCCTTGGCCATGACGTTACGCTGAATCTCGTTAGAGCCACCATAAATGGATGCCGCACGGCTGAAATTCATGTCAGCCACAGCGCTTACCGCATAGTCCGGGCCGGGCGCAGGCAAGTTGCTCTCGCCGCGGATCAGCGGCACCTCGAAGGGAAGACTGTAGTAGCCAATGGCCTCTACTCTCAAGGCGTGTAGGTTTTGCTCTACTTCTGAGCCGATAATCTTGAGCATGGAAGCCGCATCACCGGGGCTGCCGGTAGATTCCATGCTGGCGATAACACGAGCTTCCTGCGCCGCCAGCGCATTTAACTGCACTTCCACTGCTGCTAATCGCATCATAAAGTCTGACGAGGATGACAGGCTGTCGCCCATGCCGTCGGCTTCAGCTTTTGCGATCTCTTTTAACCGACCCACCTGACGCTTTGACGCAGCAACGTTGGCAATTCCCGCTCGCTCGTTACCCAAGAGGAATTTAGCGTAGGTCCAACCCGCATTTTCATCGCCGACGAGGTTTTCTACGGGCACCCGCACATTTTCGAAAAACACTTGATTCAAGTGGTGCATGCCGTCAATGGAGACGATGGGCTTCACTTCCAGTCCTGGTGTATTCATATCGATGAGCAAAAAACTGATGCCCCGCTGTGCTTTGGCGTCGGGATCGGTACGCACCAAGGCAAATATCCAGTCGGCTTTGTGAGCATTGGTGGTCCAGATCTTTTGCCCGTTGACCACATAGTGATCACCATCTCGAACCGCACTGGTCTTTAACGAAGCGAGGTCTGAGCCGCTACCCGGCTCGGAATAACCCTGACACCACCATGTACTGCCGTCCAAAATGCTGGGCAGATGCTGATCTTTCTGAGCCTGTGTGCCGAAGGTGTAAATCACTGGACCCACCATGTCGATGCCAAAGGGCATGATCATCGGCGCACCGGCTAGAGCCATAGCGTCCGAGAACACCTGCTTTTCGCGAATACCCCAGCCCGTTCCCCCGTGCTCAACCGGCCAGTCTGGAGCGATCCAACCGCGCTGATGGATGGCCTGATGCCAGCGCGTGCCCAACTCGCGGTTTATACCAAAGCCCAGCCGGGCACCTTGAACCATCTCTTCGGTGAGGTTCTCGCTGATGAAGGCGTTCACGTCTTGCTGCAGTGCGTCTACTTTTTGTTGGGTCGTATTAGGCTCTGACATACTCTCTTCCTTGCTTGGTTTTGCGTCTCACACCTAGGCGGGCTTTTCGCCTTTGATGGTCACTCGGTGCATCTCGCGCCTCTGGCCGTGATAATCGTTTAAAGCGTAATGAAAAACGCGCCGATTATCCCACATGGCTAGGGACCCCTGCCCCCACTTAAACCGGGTCACAAATTGGTCTTGGGTAAGGTGGTCCGTTAGGTGTCGAAAGATCGGCAAGCTATCTTCTCGGCTCCACCCGTCTATGTTGACCGTATGAGCCAAACCACAGTAAATACTCTTCTCCCCGGTTTCGGCGTGGGTGCGTATCAGAGGGTGGACGACTTCGGTTTCGGCATAGCCATCGTCGCCGCCATAAGAGTTGCCCAGATTTTCTTCGGCTTCTTCGGATTTATAAAAACCCGACGAGCCGTGTACCAGTTTGGGTGAATACACTCCCTGCCAGCGCAGCAAATTCTCTTTCATACCCGGGCTGAGGGCTTCAAAAGCGGCTGTGGCGTTGGCAAACATGGTATCCCCACCCTCCTCTGGCACCTCTACGGCATAAAGCACCGTAGCCTTGGGAGGTATCGCTTGATAGGAACTGTCTGTGTGCCAGCCGCCACCAAAATTCAATGTGGCATCGGCTTCTTTGACAATGGGGATAACGTAGGGGTTTTCGTCAACCGCCTGCATAAACTTGTACTGATCAAGTTCGCCGAAGTTGGCGGCAAACTGTGCTTGGGCTGTAGGCGACATATCTTGATCGTGGAAAAACAACACATGATGGGCCAGCCACGCTTGATGCAGCTCTTGTACCACTTCTGGCTCCAATGGCTGACTCAGATCCACTCCACTCACTTCAGCCCCCAGCGGGCCCAATGAGCTATCCACGTTGATGTACTGATATTGCTCCATATCACTCCTCATATGCGCATTCTGCCTTGCATACTATGACGTCACCTGACAAAACGAAACGACATTCTCTGGCATCCAATGAGTTAGGATATTGGCGGAATTTGCGTGAAGAGGGGTAGCCATGAGCAACAAGCAAGTCGCGGTTTTTATGGGGGACGATGCATCGCCCGAAGTCATGGCGCCAACCGTGGCGTTACTGCGCGCCATGGATCTTGGTATCGATTTTATCGAGCCGTTAGTGGGCAAAGCTGCCAAGGCCCAGACTGGGACGTTGTTTCCCGATGAAGCCAAGGCCCAGATAGATCAAGCGGACGCAACGTTCTTTGGTTCCACCAGCGGCGACAGCACCCCGGTTTTGTTCTACTTGCGCTGGGGCAAACAGACCTTCGCCAATGTACGCCCCTGCACCTTCGTGCCCGGCTACAACTCACCCATGGCCAACCCTCAAGGCATTGATTTCGCCATTATTCGCGAGAACCTAGAGGATCTGTATCTGGGCCTTGAAGGCGACACCCGAGACCTAGCCGGATTGAATCTGTACTCACGCCACGCACGAGCGAACCTTGCCGACCTGGGTCCCGGTAAATACGCCATCAAAGCCATCACCGAACGGGGTTCAGAGCGGGTTATACGCTACGCCTTCGAGCTTGCACGCAAGCGCAACAAACAACGCAAAGTCACTGTCACCTGCAAGTACAATATGCTGGCGGTAGCGGATGGTCTGTTCTTGGAAATGGGTAAGAGCATTGCCAAGGAATACCCTGACATCGCCTTCGACCACTACATTATCGATGACTTTCTCTGCCGTATGATTACCAACCCCAACGCCCTAGATGTGGTGGTAATGCCGAATCTGTATGGGGACATCATGTCTGACGGCGCTGCCGGGCTCATTGGCGGTTTGGGGCTGGCACCCTCGGGTTGTTACGGTGACGACTACGCCTACTTCGAGTCTGCCCACGGAACCGCGCCAGACATCGCGGGGAAGAACATAATTAACCCCACGGCAACGGTACTGTCCGCCGCCATGCTGCTGGATTACTTAGGTAAGGATAGCGCCGGACAGAGTCTTCGAGACGGCATCACCAAGGTTTATGCCGACCCTGCCAACCACACGGTGGATCAGGGGGGTAGCGCCTCAACCAGCGACTTCTTTGCCGCCCTTGAGGGAGTCTTGGCTTAGGCGTCAAGTCGCCGCTGTCACGGACGAAGCTCAACGACACTGCCCGTCTAAGCGGACAGTTCCTCTACCATGACGTCACGCATTTTGAACTTCTGAATTTTGCCGGTGACCGTCATGGGAAATTCCGCCACAAAGCGCACGATGCTGGGCACTTTGAAGTGAGTTATCTGATCCGCACAAAAGGCCTTCACATTGGCTTCGGTCAGGTTTGCGCCCTCACGTTGCTGTACCCATGCACAGACCACTTCCCCGTACTTTTCATCAGGAATGCCAAATACCTGAACTTCCTGAATGTCTGGGTGGGTGTATAGAAACTCCTCGATCTCACGGGGATACACGTTCTCGCCGCCACGGATAATCATGTCTTTAATCCGGCCCACGATTTGCACATAACCCTCGTCATCCATGACGGCGAGGTCACCGGAATGCAGCCAACCCGCAGCATCGATGGTTTCTCGGGTACGTTCTTCCTCGTTCCAATAGCCGCGCATCACCGAATACCCCCGGCAGCACAGTTCACCGGTAGCCCCAACAGGCATTACCTGCCCTTGCTCATCAATGATTTTGATTTCCTGATATGGCCCGACCCGACCCACCGTACCGCAGCGCTTTTCTGCCGGTGCGTCGATATCCGTCATATGATTCACAGGACTGGTTTCCGTCTGGCCGTACATGATGGTGATCTCGCTCATGTTGAGCTTTTCGATAACCTGCAGCATCAGTTCAAGCGGACAAGGTGCGCCGGCCATGACGCCGGTTCGTAAAGAGGACAAATCGTAATCAGCCACGTCAGGCAAATCGGTTTCGGCGACAAACATGGTGGGCACGCCATGAAGGGCGGTACACCGCTCCTCTTCCACGGTCTTAAGCACCGTCCCAGCATCAAATCCTTCATCAGGAAATACCGCACAGGCGGCGTGGGCTAGGCAGGCAAGGTTTCCCATCACCATGCCAAAGCAATGGTAGAGAGGCACTGGAATACACAGTCGATCCTCAGTGGTTAACCGCATGCCTGCACCCACCTGCAGCCCATTGTTCAAAATATTGAAGTGACTGAGCGTGGCACCCTTAGGATTTCCCGTGGTACCGCTAGTAAATTGTATGTTGATGGCGTCGTCAGGCTGCAGGGTGGCAGCAATTTCAGCCATGCGTTCATAGGCTGGGCCATCGCCCATCTGACAAACCTCATCAAAATTGAACATGCCCTGGGTCTTTGTCGTTCCCATGCGAACAACGCTTTTTAAGTTAGGCACCTTGGCAGCCTGCAGCGCCCCGGTTTCACACTGATTCAACTCCGGAGCAAGGGTTTGCAGCATTTCTAGGTACCGACTGGTTTTGAAAGACTCCGCAGCTATCACCGCCTTGCACTCCACCTTGTTCAGCGCGTATTCCAACTCGTATAACCGATAGGCTGGATTGATACACACCATGATGGCCCCGATCTTCGCGGTGGCGAACTGGGTCAAGCACCACTCCACTCGATTGGGCGACCAGATTCCCACCCGATCGCCGGGATTAATCCCCATGTTGAGCAGTCCAGTGGCCAAGGCGTCGATCTGGGCTTTGTACTGGGCAAAGTCCCAACGAATATTCTGGTGTCGCACCACCAGGGCAGGCCGCTGAGGATGGATCGCGGCAATGCGGTCAAGGCAGCCGCCAATGGTTTCGTAAAGCAGGGGTTCGTCGGCCTGACCGCACAGGTAGCTTTGGCCGTTTGGCAGATTCTCTTTCACGTATCGTTCCTTCCCGAGTTCAGAGGGAGTTTATCCGCATATTTTCCCAGCGCCACTTTGGTTTGCGACACCGATCACATATCTTTAGCACTAGATCCCTATTTGGAGCTACCTATGAACACCCTTTTTATGGTGCGAAGCAACGCCAGGTCCGGCCAAGAGGACGCCTACAACCATTGGTACAACAATGTTCACTTAGCCGAGGTGTTGAGTATCGAAGGGTTCAACTCCGCCCAGCGTTTTGCCCTGCACGAAACACAGGTTCAAGCCGACCAACCCCACGGCTATTTGGCCCTGTACGAGATTGATACCGACGCAGTAACAGAGACTCTCGCCCGTCTGGGCCAAGCCACTTGGCTCAATATGAGCGACGCTATAGATCCCGAGAGTATTCAAATTTCGCTGTTTGCCGCCACAACGGAAAAACAGCTGTCCAACAGTTAGAAACTCTGTACAAGCTCTAAAAAGGTTCCGTCAGGATCTTTGAAACAAAAGAAACTGCTGCCGTGATCGGCACTGGCATACACGGTAGCTGGAGGCGACAGAACTTCCACACCTTGAGCCAACAGATACTCATAATCCGCCTGCAAATCCGCGCTCGCTAAAGCCAGTCGGGCCAACCCAGGCCGGTATAAATTCGCATAGGGCGGGGAATGATCTTCCGGCTGGTGCCACTGCAGCAGATCAATCAGCACTGCAGGCTCAACCCCCTTGAGGGCCATGATCGCTCCCGTAACTCGATAGTCCTGCATCCCCACTGCGGCGTTCACCTCCGGCGAATTGGTTGGGGGTACTTGCCAAACCTCCTCAAACCCCAGCATTTCGTAAAACGCTTTCGAGCGCTGATAGTCGGTGCAGTTAATGTTGACGTGCACCATGCCAGTAACATTCATCGATCTCTCCCTAAGTAACCGTGTCGCCATTGTCCACCACCATTTCCGCTCCGTTGATGTGCTTGGACATGCTGCTGAGCAAAAAAGTGACCATGTGGGCGACATCGTCCGGCTCTCCAATTCCCATCTTCAGCCGCGCCCGTTCCGGGTCATCGGCATGATTCAAATCAAAATCCATTAACTCCCGCAACGCGGTTTGCACCATGGGCGTATTGATACTGCCCGGATGAACCGAGTTGCAGCGAATACCGTATCGGCTGCGTCGGCAGTGAATGGCAATGGCCTTGGTCATTGAGCGAATACCGCCCTTGGCAGCGGAGTAGGCAAGATAGTCGGGTATACCGACCAATGCTGCCGTTGATGACATGTTGACGATGGAGCCACCGCCATTGGTTTTCATCATTTTAATCGCCGCCTGACTGCCGAAAAAAGTCGCGTCCAGATGAGTGGCTAGAGTTGCGCGCCATGTGGCGGTGGTCGTGTTTTCGATGTGGGCAATAGGGGCAATGCCCGCGTTGTTTACAAGGCCGTCCAGACGGCCATAACGCTGATCTATCTCGGTCATGACCTCAGCCCAGCGCTGCTCATCCGCCACATCCTGGGCCAGAAAAAACGCCCCCAACTCAGCGGCCAGTGCCTGCCCCCGCTCTTGGTCGATGTCGGTCATAACCACGCGGCAACCCAAACCCGATAGCATGCGAGCGTCGGCATATCCCAGCCCAGACGCAGCTCCGGTCACCAGTATGACCTTGCCATTCATGTCTGCGAACAAATCCGATGTCTGTTCTTTCAACATTCCGTTTTCGCTCACCAGCGTCCCCTTTTTCATAATCACCTCATCGCACAAAACATATCAGGGTATTCACCGCAAAACCCGTGTTATAAAACGACTTCTATAATAACGATAGGCTTCTCGTGAAACTCTACAGCTTCCCTAGTGCTCCCAACCCCCGCCGCGTTTTAATCTTTGCTGCAGAAAAAAACCTTCAGCTTGAGGTCGTCAATGTGGACCTTCGGGGCGGCGAAACCAAGACGCCCGAGTTCATCAGCAAAAATCCAAGCGGCAAGATCCCCGTGCTGGAACTGCCTGATGGCACCTGTATTTCCGAGACCGTGGCGATTTGTCGCTACCTAGAAGCTCTGGCGCCTAACCCGAATCTGTTCGGCGCAGACCCATTAGAAGCTGCACTGATTGAAGCCCACCATCGACACATTGAGTTTGAACTGCACCCGAACATTGGTGCCGCATGGGTCAACGGCCCTATCGTGGCGGCAATGGGAATGGTTGAACCCATTGAGGCCCAGCGCCTGCGTGGGGCCGGCCTAACGCGAAAGTACTACGAACGCATGAATGAGGAACTGGCCAGCCGCAGCTACGTTGCCGGTGACCGATTCACCGTGGCGGATATTTCAGCCCTGTGCATGATCGACTTCGCAGGTGCCTTGGTGGATCTGAAGCCCGACGAAGACCTGACAAACCTCTGGGCGTGGCATAGATTAGTAAGTGACCGGCCAAGCGTTAAAAACTCCTTGGCGCTTTGATAATCTCGCTTAGAACGAACGCCTCGACCAAACCCAGTAACCTCAGGAACCTTACGCTAGGAATGACACAATCCAGCCCGACCCAGATCAGGACCTTTCCCACGGATCGCAAAGCCCTATGCAACTTGCTGCTAGAGTCCGTTGAAAAAATCCGGCCGATTGTCGCCCGACACAAAAATAACTCTGAAAACCGTCGGCAGCTGGCTCCTGAAGTCGTCGCCGCGATGCGCGACAGCAACCTGCTGATGATGAAGAGCCCGCGGGAAGTGGGGGGTGCAGAAATACACCCGGTGGACCAAATGACCATCGTCGAGGCCGTTACCATGGTCGACTCGGCAGCAGCCTGGTCGATGTTTATTACCGCCACGGTCAGCGGGCGAGCATTGAGCGCCCTCAGTGATCGAGCGCTGGAGGATATCCTCGGCTCAGGCAAGTTCCCCATTATGGCCGGCAGCCTAAAACCCGGAGGCAGCGCGGTTGAAGTTGAGGGCGGTTATCGAACTACCGGTCAGTGGGCTTGGGTCAGCGGCGTCCACCAAGCCGACTACGTCGTTGTGCCGGCACTTAAAGCCGACAAGTCCGGCTTGGTGACTGCGGTTGTTCCCCGAGAGCAGGTGCAGGTGATCGACAACTGGCATGCTCTTGGGATTAATGGCAGCGGCAGTTCCGACTATGCTCTAGACGCGGTTTTTGTGCCCGATCACTTTGCGATCACCACTCCGGGACGGCTTCGCGGAGGCGCGATCTATAACATGGGCTACGGGTTTGCCAGCAACGAGCACGCGGTTTTCGCCCTTGCTCTGGGTCAACTGGCCCTGCAAACCCTCACCGAGTCGGCGGTAGAAAAAAAGCGAGGCTACGGTGCCGGAGTCAGTATCGCCGATCGCGAGATTTTTCAGCGCACGGTGGCAGAAGGCGAACTTCGTTTGCGGGCCTGCAAGCTGTTGATGGTCGACGTGTTGGAGCGGTTATTCGATGCCAGCCAAGAGCAAGAAGCCCCAATTGCCCTTCAGGCGGAAGCCCGGGCGGCTTCGGTTCTGTGCACAGACGAGGCCATTGCCGTTACCAGTGCTTTGTTCCGATACGCTGGCGGTAGCGCCGTGATGCTGGATCACCCCATGCAGCGCATTCTCAGAGACTTGTACACGGCCCAGTCACATTTAATGGTGAGCGATGCTGCCTACGAGAGCTTGGGCAAGCTGCGGTTGGGACTGACCGACGTCGCACCCCTGCGCTAGCCTAAGCCGAGGCCCCATGTCAGAAGCAGATACCACAGCACAATTGATCACCGTCGATTGGGGTACCAGCAATCTACGCGCTTCGTTAATCGACGCACAGGGAACGATTGTTGACCAGATCAATAGTGATCAGGGCTTGCTCAGCAATCCAACAGACTTCGGCGCCTGCCTGAGCGGTGTCATTCAGCCATGGCTGGAAAGATCACCGCGCACCAGAACCATTCTCAGCGGCATGGTTGGCAGTCCAAACGGGTGGATCGAAGTACCCCACATTCCCTGCCCCGCTAGTCCACGGGCGCTGGCTGCCGGGGCTCACGCCATTGACGGTTTTGGCTATGGTGGTGCTTGGATAGTACCTGGCGTTTCAGGCCAAGGCGCTGCAGGCCTACACGATGTTATGCGTGGTGAAGAGGTGCAATTCTTCGGCGCCGGGCAGCTGCTCGCGGCCCAAGGCCTGCCTCAGCCCCAGCGTTGGTGCTTCCCCGGCACCCACAACAAGTGGATCGACGCCGGGGCAGAGATAACCCGATTTTCTACTAGCATGGTGGGTGAGTTTTTTGACCTGGCCCAGCGTCACTCCCTACTCACCCAATCGATTACGCCAGAAGGTCCTACCGAAAACCTACAAAAAAGAGAGACTGACTTTTTACGCGGTGTGGCCACCAGCCAAACCACAGGGGGTCTGCTCCACCACTTGTTCAGCGTCAGATCACTTCAGTTGAAGGGCACCCACAGCAAGGCCCAAGGCGCTGCTTACTTATCAGGTATCTTGATCGGCCACGACATTTGTTCTCAGGCACCAGATCGAGACGCATCTATTGGCATCGTGGCCAGCCCAATGCTGGCCGATCGTTATCAGCTCGCCCTGACGAAACTGGGCTATGATTGCGCCACCATCGATGCCCAGCTGGCCACCGCCCAAGGTGCCTTGCTGGTAGCCAAGCACCTATAGCCTGTACTCACACCCCAGCCACTGGAGAGATAAATTTGACTACCTCCCTACAGCGCTACCTAGACGAACTACCACTAATCGCGATTTTGCGCGGCATCACCCCGGAGGAGGCCGCGCCTGTTGCTCAGACTTTGTTTTCCGCCGGCATACGCATCGT
This sequence comes from Pseudomonadales bacterium, assembly GCA_029248675.1. Classification (GTDB taxonomy): domain Bacteria; phylum Pseudomonadota; class Gammaproteobacteria; order Pseudomonadales; family Azotimanducaceae; genus UBA4421. The sequence continues at coordinate 10,556 of JAQWIX010000138.1, forward strand.
GGAGGTGCCGCTAAATTCACCTGAGCCACTCCAAAGCATTCGGCGCATTGCCGATGCGGTGGGAGACACCATGCTGGTAGGAGCAGGCACCGTGCTGGATGTGCCATCGGTGCACCAGGTCAAAGACCACGGTGGTGCCCTTATCGTGGCCCCCAATACCAATACCGCCGTCGTTCAGGCTGCTGTAGCGGGGGAGCTAACTGCCATTCCCGGCGCGGCCACCCCCTCAGAGGTCTTCGCGGCCCTGGACGCAGGTGCCCACGGCATCAAAGCCTTTCCCGCGGAAATGATTACTCCCGCCATACTTCGCAGTTGGCGTGCGGTGGTACCAATGAACATACCGTTAATTCCCGTGGGCGGAATCGACAGCACCAACATGGCAGACTATTGGTCAGCCGGGGCCACCGGATTCGGCTTGGGTAGCTCCCTCTACAAGCCCGGCCAGAGTGTTGATGAGCTTGGCATAAATGCCACAAAGCTGGTCTGGAGCCTGTCCAGTGCCTTAAAGGCCTGACAGACTTCCCGGCAGACGAATTCTTTCTATATTTCTAGTTGGGTAACCATCATCGCCACTGATTCGGCCATCGTGCCAACCAATACTGGGTCCGTTGTAAAGATAGAACCCTTTACCGACGCCCACTTCACTGCCCAGGGCAAACCTAGGGCTAAGGTAAGCCTGTCCCAACTGGACACCCTGTGGCTCAATACCGGCACCCTGTGCAATATCGCCTGTGATAACTGCTACATCGAGTCCACGCCTACCAACGACCGATTGGCCTACCTGAGCTTGGCCGAAGCATTAGTTTTCCTAGACGAAATACAGTCCGAGGAACTGGGCACCCAAAGTGTGGGTATCACCGGCGGCGAACCCTTTATGAATCCGGACATTTTGGCGATTGCGGAAGCCTGCCTAGATCGAGATTTCGACTTGCTGATCCTGACCAATGCCATGCGGCCCATGATGCGGCCAAAAATACAGGCGGGCCTTTTGGATCTGAACAAGCGGTTTCGTAGCCAGCTTACGTTACGGGTTTCCATTGATCACTTTCACAAAGACATCCATGAGCAAGAGCGCGGCCCAAAGTCTTGGCAGCCCATGGTGACAGGCCTGAGGTGGTTGCAGCGCAATGGCTTCGTCTTCCATATTGCAGGCCGCACGCGCTGGGGAGACAGCGAGCAAGCGCTTCGCCAGGGCTTTGCCGAAACCCTCCAAGAGCTGGGTATCACCCTAGACGCCCACAATACTAACGACTTGGTTCTATTTCCTGAAATTGACCCAACAGCTCAGGTGCCGGAAATCGCCACCGAGTGCTGGGGTATTTTGGGGGTCAATCCGGACGAGATGATGTGCGCATCATCCCGAATGGTGGTGAAACATAAGAGCAAAAGCCATCCATCCGTAATGGCCTGCACCCTGCTGCCCTATGAACCGGAATTTGATCTCGGCATCACGCTAAAGGATGCATCAGGTCCGGTGGCCCTTAACCATCCCAGCTGCGCAAAATTCTGCGTTCTGGGTGGCGGCTCCTGCAGTGGCTAGCCTCGCCAAATAGATTAGGCCCGCAACACAGTAAGCCATGCCAGTTGCTCCTCGCTTAAGGCGTCGTCAGGGGTCATGACAGCGCCAGCCAAGGCATGCCGGATATCGGCAGGGGTTTCGCTATTGGGCTGCTGCAGCATCTCAGCAATCACTTTCTTCGCCTTGTCCGTCGCTTTCTGAAAGGTCGCCAGAAACAAATCCACGCTAACATGCTGAGACGGGTCGTCCATCCAGCAGTCATAGTCGGTGACAACACATATGGCGCAATAGGCCAGCTGTGCTTCTCGAGCTAGAAACGCCTCGGGCACATTGGTCATACCGACCAAATCACAGTTCCCGGCATCCCGCAAAAAAAAGCTCTCGGCCCGGGTACCCAAACGTGGCCCTTCAACGCAGGCGTAGGTTTTATCTGTATGCAGGGTTTCTCCAATGCGCTGGGCTGCCTTGGTGATATCTGCTGACAAACTTGGGCAAGCGGGATAAGCCGTGGAGACGTGTGCGGCTACGCCGCCGCCGAAGAAGCTGTAGTCGCGCTTACCTCGAGTATGGTCAAAGTATTGGGATGCCAAGGCCAATTGTCCTGGCTCCAGTTCCTGACGCAGGCTGCCGGCGGCAGATACCCCGACAACCCGACGTGCCCCGAGTTTCTTCAGCGCAAAGATGTTGGCGCGATAGTTCACCTCACTGGGCAAAAACTGGTGGCTGACGCCATGCCTGGCCAGAAAAAGCACAGACTGTCCCCGAAATTGGCCCTGCACGATGTCAGAGGACGGAGCACCGAAGGGCGTGGTGAGCTGATGCTGTTTCTCGACCTTCAGGCCGTCCAGCTGATACAGGCCCGAGCCACCAATAATTGCGAGCATACGTTGACCCCAAATCCCGTTGTTAACATGCGTCCAGACCTTTGGGCCCAGCATACCCAGCCCAGTACTTTTCCAGCAATGCCTGAGGCCGAATCAGCTTACCCAATGTACAATGCCGTTCTGATTTTGAGAGAGAGTGAACATGGCAGAACAACAATCAGTCCAAGACCTAGGTTTCGATCCGAATGAACTGCGCGCCAAGTACCGAGAAGAGCGGGACAAACGCTTGCGGGCCGATGGTAATGAACAGTACTTCGAGGTAGCCGGCGACTTCTCTCACTATGTAGATGACCCCTACGTCGACGCCCCCCTCAACCGTGAGCCGTTAACCGACCACGTAGACGTCATCGTCGTCGGCGGCGGATTCGGCGGTTTGCTGACCGGTGCCAGACTCACCGAAGCCGGAGTGGGTAAGGTGCGCATCATCGAAAAAGGCGGCGACTTTGGCGGCACTTGGTACTGGAACCGTTATCCCGGGGCAGCCTGCGATGTGGAATCCTATGTTTATCTGCCCCTGTGCGAAGAGCTGAACTTTGTGCCCAAAGAAAAATATACCCACGCACCAGAAATCCTGGCCCACAGCCGGGCCATTGGTGAAGCATTTAACTTGTATGAGCACGCCTGTTTTCAAACCGAGGTCGAGGGTATGCGTTGGGACGAGATCGCTCAGCGCTGGACCGTCACCACCAACCGCGGCGATGCCATGACCGCCCAATATGTGTGCATGGCCAATGGCCCCCTGAACCGTCCCAAACTGCCGGGCATCAAAGGCATAGACACCTACCAAGGTCACACCTTCCACACCTCCCGCTGGGATTACGCCTACACCGGCGGCGGCCCCGAGGGCGGTCTATCCGGTTTAGCCGACAAACGAGTCGGCGTTATTGGTACCGGCGCCACGGCTATTCAGTGTGTGCCCCATTTGGCCAAGAGCGCCAAGGAGCTATACGTCTTTCAACGCACCCCAAGTTCCGTAGACGTGCGCGCTAACCGTCCCACAGACCCGGAATGGGCAGCCAGCCTGGAACCGGGATGGCAACAGGCGCGCATGGACAACTTCAACACCTTGGTCTCTGGCGGCTTCGCTGATGAAGATCTGGTGAACGATGGTTGGACCGAAATCATCCGCAATCTGGCCTCCATGGTGAACTTCAAAGGTCAGGCTCGACTGTCACCTGCCGAGGTGGCTGAAAAAATGGAGTTGGCAGACTTTCAGAAAATGGAGCAAATCCGCGCCCGAGCCGAAGAACTCGTAAACGATCCGAATACGGCAGAATCGCTGAAGCCTTACTATCGCCAGTTCTGCAAACGGCCCTGCTTCAACGACGAATACTTGCCCGCCTTCAACCGGCCCAACGTCCATTTGATTGATACCGAAGGTAAGGGCATCGACGAAATCACAGAAACCGGCATTGTGGCCAATGGCGAGGCCTTTGAGTTGGACTGCATCATTTTCGCCACCGGCTTTGAAGTCGGCACCGACTACACCCGCCGCTCGGGCTACGATTTGATAGGCCGCAACGGTCTAAGCCTGAAAGAAAAATGGTCTGAGGGAATCGCCACCCTACACGGGATTCAGACCCGGGGATTTCCCAACTGCTTTATCATTCACACCGCCCAAGCGGGCTTCACCGTGAGCTTCCCCCACGCTATGAACGAACAAGCCAAGCACATCGCCTACATTCTAGGCGAATGCAAGAAGGCCAAGGCCAATGTAGTGGAGGTAACCCAAGAGGCTGAAGAGGCTTGGGTACAGGAAGTCATCGCCATGTCTCGCATGAGTCAGTCATTTCAAGCCGAATGCACGCCCGGTTATTACAACAACGAGGGTCAACCAAACCCTATCAGCGTGCAGAATGGTGCCTACGGCGCTGGCCCCACTAAGTTTTTTAAAGTCATCGACGCTTGGCGTGAAGAAGGCAGTATGGAGGGGTTGGAACTTCGCTAAGCTGCACGCAGCTGGTTCAGCTTGGCCGATCGTCACGCCTTAGCGCTAACCAGCCAGACTGCTGCATCCATGTAGACGCCTTGCCCGTTGTCAAAAGGGGCAAGGGCTTCTTTCACCGCCGCTAAGGCTAACGCCCGCTGCTCATCCACAAGTTCGTTAATCGCTCGGGATGCCGGGCCCAGTCGCGTTTGAAAATGTACCGCCTCGTCCACGGCGTCCGCCACTTTCAGGCTTGCGGGATGGGGATCTATGGATACATCGCTGAAGCCTGCTTGAGTCAGTATCTGCCTCACATAGTCCTCTTCGGCAAAGGCGAAGGGCCCCGGAGCGCGAGGGTTTGGTGGCGTATCCGGCGCCGGTAGAAACGGGGCAACGGCCTTACCTGCCGCCGACATCCAAGGATTTGCCGAAGGCGGCTGCCAACAAACAAAAAGCAGCCGACCATTGGCGCTCATGGCCCCTCGAATATTGTGGAAAGCCACCACCGGATCGGCAAAGAACATGACGCCGAATCGAGAAAACACTAGGTCGAAACGATTGCCACCAAAATCCGATGTCGCGGCGTCGGCCTGCAGGTAATCAATGTTGCCGTTGCGGCCTCGAGCGTGGTTGAGCATTGGGCCGGACACATCTACGCCGAGTACCTTGGCTCCAAGGTTGTGCAGGGCAATGCTGGTATCACCGCAGCCACAGCCCACATCCAGCACCCGCTCTCCAGCCTGCACTTGGGCCGCTCGGAGCCCCGCATCGGACAAAGGTTGGAGCACACCATCAAGCTGCTCCTGCATGTCTACCCAATTCGGCCCGGCTTTGTCATTCCAGTAGTCAATTTGTTCTTGGTTAGTGTTGCTCATGATCAGACCTCTCCCCTTGTCGATTCGGCTACCTTTTTAACGGGGATCGAAGTCATCGTCTACTGCATCGCCGTTGAAATAGCGGCGCCCCCGAACCGCGGCATGACGTTGTTCCTCAGTGATTTCCTCAAGCTCTGGATACTTAGCCGCGGTCATAAACCGAGCGAACCAATCGCCAATCAAGTCGTCATCGTTCAGGGCCTGCCACAGTTGCTCCTTGGCCTGAGCAATAAACGCCGAATCAATGTCTTGTGAAGCCATCTCAGGGGTCAACGCAGGGTCCCGATAGTGAACGTCATAGCCTTGGGTCAAAAGTTCCACAGACAGATCCCCCAACATGTCGGCGATGCTGGGGGAACGAAATCCGATGGAGAACGTCAGGCACTCGGTTTCTGCAACACCCCAATGCGATACCCCAGGGGGCAAGTACAGCATGTCACCGGGCTCTAACAGCCACTCTTGCTCTGGAACAAAGTTTTTGATTTGTCGGAGGGGGACGTCTTCCCGCAAGGGCGTTTGGCTGTTGCAGGTGGCTCCGATCTGCCAGCGCCGCTGGCCTTCTACCTGCAAGAGAAACACGTCGTATTGATCAAAATGAGGCCCCACGCTGCCCCCCGGGCAAGCAAAGCTCACCATGATGTCGTCCAACCGCCAGGGGGGTAAAAAGTCGAAACGCTGCAGCAGTTCCTGAACCTCTGGCACCCAAAGGTCTACACCTTGAACTAGAAGCGTCCAGTCTTGCTCCGGTAATGCTAGGAAATCTTCTTCCTCAAAAGGCCCGTGGCGCAAAGACCACTGCCCTCCGGGTGATTCAACAAGTCGAGACTCCACTTCTTTTTCTAGGGCCAGACCCGCCAGTTCATCTGCACTTAGCGGCGAGGTATACGCCGTTAGCGCCTCGCGTATCAGCAAGGGCTTGCGCTGCCAGTGGTCGCGTAAAAACTCAGCCGGCGTTGTATCCCCCAGCACTCCCATTAGGCGTTGCCAGATAGGCGAACTTCAGAAGTGACGGAAGATTGACGTCGAATCCGCAAACTAAAGAGCGTCAGCACCATCAGGTTGATGCTTCCTACCACCATGGCGGCAATGAAGGAGGCGTTGTAGTTACCGGTCATGTCGAACAACAAGCCGCCCATAAAACCTCCTGCCCCCATGCCAAACCAGCCAAAGAATGACGTAATACTCATGGCTCGGGCTGCATAGTTGGCCGAGACCATCATTCGAGTACACACCAAAATTGTGGACATAACGCCGGAATAGGTAAAACCAAAGATCACTGCGACTAGATAGATCGAAGTCGTGGACTCCAAAAAGGGGAACCACACCACAGACAGGGTCTGTCCGGCAGACATCAGCAGGTAGCTGGGTAATGCCCCGATCACATCGCAGAGCTTGCCACCGAGAATACGTCCAAGCGCACCGCTGAACATCAGCACCATGAGTACCGAGGTGGCTTCTTCCAAGGGGCGACCGGCGTCGGTGAGCAGGGGAACCAGATGCACGATGGGCACAGACATGCAGCTGCAGCAGAAAATGATGGCAACGCTGATCCAAATAATGACTTCACGTTCGGACAGGGGAAACTCGCGAACCTCTTCCTGAGGCTGCAAACGCGCTAGTTCTCGGCCCGGAGACTCTCGAATCAGCAAGGCCGCCGGTAGCGCTAGCGCCAGGTAGCAGGCGGCGGCAATCATATAGGTAGCCTGCCAGCCATTTTCATTCAGGCTCAGCGCGCACAAATAGGGCACCACTGCCTGCCCCACAGCGCCGCCGGAGGCGGTAATCCCTAGGGCCAAACCCGGTTTTTGATTAAACCAAAAACCGACGTTGGCAAACAAAGGCGAGGTCACCATGGCATTGCCGAATGCGCCGAAAAAAAAATACAGGCCGTAGAACTGCAAAATAGAGTCCTGACCACTCAGGGCAAACAGACTGCCAGACATGGCAAAGGCGGCAATTAGGCCAAACCATCGGGTACCAAAGCGGTCGGCGACAAAGCCCCACAGCACACCGAACAGGGCGGAAGAAAATGAAATAACCGTATAGCCAAAGGATGTTTGCCCGCGGCTCCAGCCAAATTCGGCGGCCAGGGGTTTTAAAAACACAGAAATGGAACCTAGGGCACCGAAAGCCAAAGCGCTCAGTAAAAAAACCGCAAAGACCATCACCCAGCCATAGGCTGGATCGCGGTTTTGAGCAAGCTGGCTAGTATCGGTCATGCATCATCTTACCACCCGATTTCTGAATCAGCTTGACGAGATTTGGCGGCTGCAAAAACCTCAGAGGTTCCCCAGATCACAGCCCTGGCGCTCCAATATCGGACGAAGTTCCCGGTAAGCCGCCGGCGTCTGCATGAGAGGGATACGCGGATAGAGGTGATGAACGATGTGGTACTGCATACCAGAAGATCCTAGGTTGCCCAATCGGCTGCGAAACGCCGATGTGTCTTGGTAACGCCCGGTGTCCTTACCCGGATGATGGGGCTTCCAGCTGAGGTAATAGCGCACATAAACCTGCGACAGCAAAATGGGTACCCACCACAGCAGGGCTGCTTCTATGGCATGGCCGGACCAGGCCATGCCAAACAGTACCAACAAGTAAACGGCGCGAACCGCCAACGCCTCAAGCATCAAGTGTTCCTTGCCGATGCGTTTCAGGGCGGCGGGATACGCCTGCTGGCCTTCCGCATCACCGGGTTGCATTCTGGATAAGGCTTGACGAAAAAACTGACGGCGACTATCCGCGTGGACGTCGTAGTCTGGGTCTAACGCCGGATCATTCGCGTGAGCGTGATGTTCGAAATGGGTATGACGCAGATAACGAAATGGGGCCGCAAAGGGGATTAGCGAAACATGACCCAGCAACTCGTTGAGCCAACGCAGTTTGTGGCCTTCCCGGGCTACGATACTGTGCTGGGCGTCATGAGAAGGCAGGTACGCTGCGGTGACATTGAACAAGGCAATGGGAAAGGCCAGCCAAAGGGGCATGATACCGGTCAGCACCAACGGCCACAGGGCAAGCCATACTGCGGTATTGGTAAACCCCCAAAGTACGATACCTAGGGGAAACCGGGCCATGTACTTCGCGGCGATCTTGCGCTCCATAGCATCCAGTTGTGCCTTGGAGAGCGAATCCCAATCAATCTCCTGGGCTACTTCAGCCATACCCAGCTCCCCCGAAGTTGTGCAACTAAGCCCCAAATGCCAGCTACGACAAAGGCCAAGGTGAGGTTAGAGGCGATGGACAACGACACGGCCAAGGCATCGAGTATTTGTGCGAATAAAGGCGCTAAAAACGCCAGACCAAAGGTCAGCGGCGCGAAAAGCACCTTAATTAGTTTTTCTATCATCCTGTCTCCTGGCCTATCTCTTGGCCTATCTCTTGGCCTGTCTCTTGGCCTGTCTCCTGCCCTGTCTGTTAGCGCGCGCTCCCTAGAGCTCTATTTCCTAAAACTATAATTCCTAGTACGCAATTTCCTAAACCCCTGCTTCTTAACGAGCTCGCTACCGAGTGCCAGTTGCAAAGAGCCCAGGCCCACCGTCTACCAATCTAAGTCGTCGGGTACCTCAAACTTGGCGTAGAACTCCTCGTCGGAACCGGGCTCCGGAGGCTTCGCGTTGGCATCGTGTGCAACGATGATACGTTTGGGGTCCCGTTGCTCGATCTGTTTTGCGACCTTTTCGTCGACAAAGTGATAGATGCCGTTGTTGTTAACCACCACCAGTCGGCCACTGCTCAAAGCTTCCAGTTGCTGCTTCGTGACAAAAATCTTTTTGATCTTTTTACCGTGCACAAAGTTATAGGGTACGGCATCGTCATCGGCAACCTTGGTGCGCTGGTCATTTTGCAGAATCAACTGGCGAATTTGCGCTTGCAGCGCCTTAGCCTGAGCCTTTTCATTGTGCTGTTGAGCAAGGGCTTTGTCTTTGGCCGCCCGCTCGGCACGCTGCTGGGCGGCTTTGGCCTTCACCTTGGCGGTGTCGGATTGGCTCGGCGTAGCCACCTTACCTTTTTTTGCCTTGGTTTGGTGCCGCTCGGAAGTTGCTTCCGCACGATTGGAACGTTCGGCTTTTTTAGCTTGAGCGCTGGTGGCCAAGCCAGCCTTGACTAGTTGATCTCTGAGACTTTGAGACACCGCTGTGGTTACTCCCTTTAAAGAGCGCCTAGTTTACTTTTTCGCTAACGCCCCTGATACACCGGTGGTCGTTTTTCGATGAATGCGCGCATACCCTCTTGGGCGTCCTTGGTGCGAGAACAGAGCACCTGATTGCGATTTTCTACCGCGATGGCAGCCTCCAATCCCGGAGCATCAATAGCCACATTCAGACCTTCCTTGGTCAAACGCAAACCCATGGGAGACGCAAGCAGCATCTCCTGGGCATAGCGTTTGCCGGTCTCGAGCAGATCGGCTTCGGGCACCACTTCCGACACCAGATTCGTGCTCAGACAACGCTCAGCATGAATGAACTTACCCGTGAGCATTAGCTCTGAAGCGATGGATGTACCCACCAAGCGCGGCAAAAAGTAGCTTGTGCCCATGTCGCAGGCTGATAGCCCAAGCTTGATAAAGGCCGCATTCATTTTCGCCGTGTCCGCCGCGATTCGAACGTCGCTGGCTAGGGCAAAGGCAAAGCCGCCCCCACAGGCCGGCCCTTGAATAATACTAATGATGGGCTGGGGACAGCGGCGCATCTTGATATAAACCTCGGCGAGATAACCCTGAAAACCCATACCTGCCCCAAAGGGCTTGGGCACAGAAGCATCCGTAGCTGACTTAATGTCCAGACCGGCGCAATAAGCCTTACCCCGACCACCCATCAGAACTACTCGGGTTTGATCGTTTTCGGATAGATGATCAAAATAGTGCCGCAGTTCCGTAACCATCTGGGTGGTGATGGCATTTAGGTTTTCCGGCCGATTCAGCCACAAAATGTCCAGCGCGCCGTCGCGTTCCACAGACAACGTTTCGTATTGATCCAATTGCATGGTGTTCTCCCCAAGTTAGATGCAAAAGCTTAGGGAGCTAGCTTTGGAAATGCTAGCCCGAGTAACGATGTGTTCTAACTGTTGGCTGCGTAAAAATCTGTCGTGTTTTTTGATAGCGTTAAGTGTCGGAGACGAACAAAGAGAAAATGACTATGCATGCAGCATCAGAAATAAAACTGAACGGACTTCATCACCTGGCACTGGTCTGCAAAGACATGGAGCGAACGGTGGACTTTTATACCAGCGTACTGGGCATGACTTTGAAAAAGGGTTTTGACCTGCCCGGCTATGGCCAACACTTTTTCTTCGACATGGGCAATGGCAGCGAACTGGCGTTCTTTTGGTTCAACGATGCCGAACCAGCCCAGCCCGGTGTGGCGGCGGTGAAGAACATTGTCGGCAGCCGCCAGGGCAATATTAGTTCCGCTCACGGCTCCATGAACCATGTGGCCTTCAGCGTGGCCGCCGAGAAGATTGCCCAGTATCGGGACCAACTCATCGCCAAGGGCGTGGACTGTACCCCCATCGTGCCGCACAACGATGTGGTCACCGGCAGCGATGCCTCGAATCACCCGGAGGCCATGGACAAACCCTGGCTGCAATCGTTCTACTTTCTTGACCCGGACGGCATCATGCTGGAGTTCTGTGCCGACCTGCAGCCCGGATTGGCCCATGCTGATTTACCCGTGAATGAACACGGTGTTAAATCCGACGGCAGCAGCATTAGCGGTCTGTAAAAGAATTCGAGGTTAGGTCTCCTCACTGGCCGCTTGGGATTCGCTGGCAGCGGTGCCAAAAATTCCCTTGGCCATGAGAGAGGTTTCTAGGCCTCTTCGATACTGGTAGACCGTCGCGCGCACTTCATGGGCATGGCGATTTGCTGGCTCAGCCTGCACCGCCATTTCAACCAAATGACAGGCTAGCCTCGGGTTGGCCTCCATTACCGCCAGGGCACGCTCAGCTAAGACGTCTGACCCACCAGCAAGCTGGGCCACCTCTGTGGCTAAATCAGCGTCTTTGGCCGGTTTTAAATGGGCAGGATTGCCGTCGTACCAACCGCCATACAAACGCCAGATGTTACGCACGACAAACTCTGGTTCATCGTAGGTTGGCTGCATGAACGGTTTTTCTAGATAAGCCGGATCCAACTTGACCTCGTGCACGATGTCGTCCAGCCGCATACCTGCATTCATCCGAGCCACGGTTTCCTGGACCAAAAACTCCAGCGCGTCCGCCACATCCGTGAGCACGCCCTTGATCCGCTCCTTGCCTGCGATTGGTAATCCGTGGGCTGGAAGGAATAGCTCGGCTTCTTTTGCAGCCATGGCCCGCATGGCTGCCGCCCATTCTGCGGGGAAGCGCTGGACTTTCTGAGGGTTGCCCGCGTTGGGAAACGCCCAGATCAAAAAATCTCCTGCACAGATCGCATTGTATTTAGGTAAGTAAGACCAAGTGTGGTCGTCGGTTTCACCCCGAGCGTGGACAAGCTCTACCTCCAGATCGCCGACTTGCAGATCCATCGATTGCTGATAGGTCACATCCGGGGCTGGCGAACTGGCAGGCAGGAAGCGTTCTTCTTCGCCAGTGACGTCGTAGCCACGCCGGGCCACCGAACCAAACTGCCGCTTGTTAATGGCCAAGTTGTAACCGTTGGTGGCGTTGTAGCGGTCAAAACGAGGTTGGATATTCTCGTGGCCCACAATTTGTGGTCGGGCATGGCCGCGATCTTGAGCATCGCGCAAAAAGGTACCGCACCCCCCCACATGATCCATATGACCATGGGTGTAGACCAGACTGTGGAAGGGGTCTTTGGACCAATCGCGAATGGCTTCAACAACGCGGTTAGAGCCTTGCAGGTTACTGGTATCGAAGACCACTAAACCTTCACCGGTCCTAAACAAAATGGAGTGGGAGAAGGCTTCCACCATGGCCACATCGTCTGCCAACTCGGTGAGCTGAAAGTTGATGCGATTGAGTGGACCAACCTCGTCGGTACCTATTTTTCCGTCGATCACGTCGGCGCTGAGTTTTAGCAGCTCTGCCATCGGGTTCTACTACCTAGGTGTGATTTGTTAGACGCCAAATTAGCACATCTGGCTGGTCCGGCGACCATGAGTAATCCAGATCCATGAACACCCGGTGCGAGTGAACGGCCCCGCGCCAGACCTCGGCCCACACTGGCAGCAAAGTTTCCCGGCTTGAGGCCTCTAGGCCCTTAAGAATCCGCAGGCCCGTTTGCCGCAAAATCAAAGTACCGTCAGGACCGGCAACCTGAGTGCACTCATCACCCATGCCACTGATAATAATTTGTAAAAACTTGGCCGCATCACCCAGGGCACCGTCTACGGCGCCGACTTGCTCAGCCATCAGCGGATAGTGCTGCAAACCCGTCAACCGCGCGGCACGCATGCCCAGCTCTTGGGCCCTTGCCGGCCCAACCACTTCAGCCAATGCAGCCATACCGTTACGAATGTAATCTATCGCGTAGTTCCGATTGGCCTTGGCCAGCCGCTCTGGGTTCCATTGGCCTTTGGGTGGCTCGGGTTGATCTGCCGGAATATAGGCTGGTACCGGTTCCTCCGGCGCGAACTGCAATCGCTCCTCCGGCGCCAAATCGTGATCATACTCTTTGAAATAGCCGCACAAACCGAACTGGCCAGTCACATCCTCGGAAACACAAACAAAACCCAACCGCGGATTACCGAGGCTGACACCATTTTGGGCGTACCAGCCGTGCAGAAAGCCGCGACTGGCCTCCACCGGTATGCCGCAAATAGCAGGTCCTGCGTACATCCAGCGGGGGTAACGAAAGCGCACCCAAGCCTTGGTGTCGGACTCAGCCATATACTCCACGGCGACACCGCCCACACCATTGGAAAGCACATGGTATTTGGCACAGGCCACTGCATGAGGTAGGCCGTCTAGACCGAGCTTGGAAAAACTGGACAGAAATTTAGCCTCGTGCTGGCGCCGAAAAAGACGAAACATCCACTGAAAAACAGTATCTCGGCTCTCCTCCACTGCCACCATTAACTGCAGCCCCAAAAACAATTGGTGATGCAGGCCAGCTTGCGCGGCAATTGCCCTAGTATCTGGAGCCATGGGTATTCTCTCTTTGAATATTGACCGTTCCCGTTTACTGCCAAGCCGACTTGCCCTGACGAACTGGGATCTAACGATTTAGCTTGGACCGCCTATAGATGCACAGACAGCCAATGTGCGATCCGGTCTGCCACGCTGTCCCGAGCGTCGCTTGGTTCTTGAAGATAATGATCGCCGGAAATCATCTCCAGCAGCTTATCCTCTGCACCCAGCCCCGTGAAGATCGCCTGGGCATCGGAAGGGAAAACACCGGTGTCCGCATCACTTTGAATCACCAGTGAGGGCACAGTAATTCTGGGTAGATGTAGCTCTCCCCGACAATGGGAATCACTCAAACTCCACATGGAGAGCCAAGTACGCAGGGTATTGGTTAGCCCAATACCCCGAGGGCTGTAGTTTGCGGTCTTGGGATCACCGGCGTAGCACCATGCCTCTCTCCGATTGGACGGGTCGATGGTGGCATCCATCAGTCGCAAATCCGCCCAAGTTCGATACAGGTTGAATGCGCGATCCACCATGCCCCGTTCCCTAAGCCGTGCCAACTCGTCATGACACCACTGGGTGATCCGGTGGTTACGCGCCACCTGAGCTTGGCGATATTGCTGAATAAATGCCTCGCTGTAAGGCGGTCCGTTATCCGGGTTGTACATATCCAGTTCTGGCACAACGCTGGACGAATCGGTTTCGTCTGCCACGGCAGGGTCGAACCAAGCCGTTAGCACCTCGGGACGACCGCCGTGGGCATTCAGAGAAATGTAAAAGTCTGCGGGCGTAAGCTGGTTCAGTGCCTCGGGAATTTTCAGGCCCGGTGTTGCGGTCATGGTAACGCCTTGGGCTTGGGACTGATAAGCCGCCATCAGGGAACCGCCACCGGAATTACCCAGCAGAACTACTGTGTCTACGCCGGCTTCTTCCTTCAGCCATTGCACGCCAGCGCCAATGTCTATGAGGGCATGTTCCAACAGAAAAAAACCCTCGTTGCCGCGGAACCGGGTGTTCCAGCCAAGAAAACCAAAGCCGCGCTGGGCCATCAGCGGAGCGAGATAGTGTTCGCTGAAGTCCACATTGTAATGACTGGCAATGAAAGCCACGGATGGCCTGCCACCCTTGGGCCTGAAGTAAAGACCCTGACAGGGATTAAAACCCGCCCCGTTACGCTGACTGGTTGCAGACACCGTAGACACAAATTCAATATCAACACCCATTTTTTAAGCCACCTCACTTTTCGGGATACCTCATTTGCCGAGATATCATAAAGAACCAACTACCCCTTTGCCGGTAAGCCCCTTACCGACATACCTTTTTGTGGACAGACTCTTTTGCCGACGAACCATTTTAGTTAGGCATCATCCGGATCTCTGGCATTGCCACTCAGTACCGTGATCGTGAAGAGGCCTATTGAGCCGTCAGCTCAATGACTACTAATTTGCCATTCAGCCACGCCGGCAACCAACTCGGCGCCTTGGGTCGCAGGCGTGCAAACACTTGATCAACGTATTCCTGATTATCTAAAACCACCCGGCCATGACCGGAGAACGGTTCATTTTTGATTAGCATATTCACCGATTGACCGGCGCCTTGAAATGCGCGCCACCATCTTCCATCGATGCCCATGAAAACCAAACCACCCTCTTTCAGGTAGTTCACCGGATAGATTCGTCCATCGGCTAGGGTCACGACCATGGTGCGTGCTGCCCGCTCACCCAGGGGGTTCGTCTTGATTTCTTGGATCACTCTGGCATTGGTGCCTTCCACTCGCTGAGGCAGCCACAGCAGCAAAATAAGAATCGCCGTACCCAACAGGGTGAGCCAGAACGAGGGTTTTTTAAGACGGGCGCGGACCATGGCTAACCGCCTTCGATACGGGGAATCAAAAATACTTCGGCTGTGGCGGGAATGGCTTGGGTCCAATCGTCGCGAAAAATCTGGCCGTCGATGGACACCGCCACCCCTCGATCCAGCATCTGCTGAAAGCTAGGGTAGCGGTCCACCAACGAAGCCATCAATTCGGAAATGGTCTCGGCATGAACCTCGAAGGCGCTGCCGGGACCACCGGTGAGCTGCAGTGTGCTGCTCAGCCTAACCCGCATTTTCCCGGTCATCGATGGCTGCCAGCACGCGTGGTGGCGACATCGGCGCATGGGTCATGCGCACGCCCGTGGCGTTGGCAATGGCATTACCCACTGCTGCCAAGGGAGGAACGATGGATGTTTCACCAACGCCACGAACACCGTAGGGGTGGAGTGGGTTGGGTACCTCCAAGATCTTGGTGTCGATGAACGGCAGATCTGAGCAAACTGGAATGCGGTAATCTAGGAAGCCCGGATTTTGTAAACACCCGTCTTTGCCGTAGATGTATTCCTCGTTCAACGCCCAGCCTATACCTTGGGTCGCTCCGCCTTGGAACTGCCCTTCGACATAGTCCGGGTTGATGGCCTTACCAGCATCTTGGACCACCGTGTATCGAACAATGGTGGAACGTCCGGTTTCCGGGTCTACTTCAACGTCGCAAATATGGCTCGCAAAACCCATACCCGCGCCATCGGCGGTAACCTCGTTATGACCGGCGATTGGTCCGCCGGTGCGACCGGATTTCGCTGCAATCTCTTTCAGCGTCAGCGGTGGCAGGTTGCCATGGCCAGTGCCTGTGGCAACGGCCTGACCGTTTTCCCAAACTACGTCCTCTTCCGGCACACCCCACATCTTGGCGGCTCGCTGTTTGAGAACACTGATAGCGTCTCGCGCAGCAAACACAGTGGCCATACCGGATGAAAAGGTACCCCGACTGCCCTCAGTCATATCGTTATGACCCAGAGAGGTGGTGTCAGCGATGTTGGCCCGAACCTGCTCGTAGGGAATACCTAACTCTTCAGCGGCAATCATGGCCATGGACGAGCGGGAGCCGCCCACATCCACGGTGCCTAGGGTTAGGTTTACGGTGCCATCTACCCCAATGTTTAGATCGGTGCAGGTTTGGCCGCCGATGTTGAACCAAAACCCGCATGCAACGCCACGGCCCTGATTCTTTTTCAGCTTGGCCCGCATGTGCGGATGATCTTTCACCGCCTGCAAGGTGTGCTCGATGCCAATGGGACCATAGGTCGGACCATAAGGCGCAACGGTACCCTCACGAGCCACGTTCTTTAGCCGCATATCGATGGGGCTGACGCCGATCTCTTTCGCCAGGACATCAATGGTGCTCTCCACGGCAAATGCTGCCATGGGCGCCGAGGGCGCGCGGTAAGCGGCCACCTTGGGACGATTGACGATCACATCCCAACCAATGGACTTGTTGTTTTTGATGTCGTAGCAGGCAAAGGCTGTCATGCAGGCCAACATAGCCCAGTTACCCGGGAAGGCTCCGCCTTGATAGCGCATCTCGGCGACGGCTGCGGTAATGGTGCCATCTTTCTTGGCACCCATCTTGACGTCGATGGACGTTGACGAGGTGGGACCTGTCGCCCTGAACACTTCGTCACGACCCATAACCAACTTCACCGGGCGATTTGCCTTGCGCGACAGAGCCAGCGCAACAGGTTCAGCCCAAACGTGGGTTTTGCCGCCAAATCCACCACCGATTTCCGATGAGGTGACTTTGAGTTTCGCAATATCGAAGCCGAGCAAAGAAGCACAAACATTCCGGAACACGAAGTGACCTTGGGTGGTAACCCACAGTTCTGCGGTACCGTCAGGGTTCACAGACGCCAAGCACGCGTGGGGTTCGATGTACCCTTGGTGGGTTTGTTCCGTTTTGTAGGTTTTCTCCACAATCACGTCTGCTTCGGCAAAACCCGCGTCCACATCGCCATAACCCATTTGCGTACGCGCTGAGATATTGGACGGTTTGGTCGGTGCTGGCTCTACGCCTCGGGTGATGATGCGATCGTGAATCACTGGCGCGGATTCCGACATCGCTTCGTCGACGTCGGTTACATGAGGCAGTTTTTTGTACTTCACATCGATCAGCTTCAGCGCCTTGGCCGCAGTCTGCTCGTCCACAGCGGCAACAGCCGCCACCGCGTGGCCGTCGTAAAGTGCCCTGCCTCTGGCCATACAGTTTTCTAAAATATCAGCCAGTCCCTGATCACCGCCGGTCAAGTCCGGCATGTCCTCAAAGGTAACCACCGACTTAACACCGGGCAGTTTTTCCGCCTTTTTAGTGTTTATTTTTAGAATCTGCGCGTGGGCGTGGGGCGAGCGCAGCACACGACCCACTAGCTGGCCCGGTGCGCTGGCGTCAGCGCCGTAACGAGCCTTGCCCGTTACCTTGTCGATGCCGTCAGGACGGTTAAAGCGCGTCCCAACCACTTCGTATTTTTTGTCTACGTATTTTTGATCATGACCCATAATGTTTTCTCCCTATATCCTTTGGATGTTCGCTAGCGGCGTTTTTTCTTACGCATATCTTTGGCAGCTGCTTGTACGGCATGGACAATCTTGTCGTAGCCAGTACAGCGGCAAAGATTGCCTGCCAGCGCGTAGCGGATTTCGGTTTCGTTGGGATTGGGGTTTCGATCCAGCAAGGCCTTGGCTGCCACCAAAAACCCTGGCGTACAGATACCACACTGCAGAGCCGCATGATCAATGAACTTCTGCTGCAACGGGTGCAGTTCGCCGTCGGCGGACAGACCTTCAACAGTGGCAACTTCGCGGCCCTCAGCTTCCACGCCCAACACCAGGCAGGAGCAAACTAGGTCGCCGTCCAAGGTGATACTGCATGCGCCGCAGTCGCCGGTGCCACAGCCTTCTTTCACGCCGGTAAGCCCCACGCGATTACGCAGAGCGGTCATCAGACTTTCATCCGTCGGACAGGCGAACTGTACCGGATCACCATTAACCGTGGTTGATACTAAAGTTGCATTGCTCATAGGGCACCTCCTGCTCGTTGAAAGGCAATCTTCGCAGCGCGCTTAGCCAACACACCAGCGACGCGCGTTCGGTACTCAACAGTGCCGCGCTTGTCATCAATGGGGTTACAAGCTGCACTGCACGCAGCGGCCAGTTTGTCTAAGGTCGCATCGTCCAGTTTGCTGCCAACCAATGCCTTGGCTGCGGCAGGCACAATAACCGCCGTTGGCGCTACCGCCCCCAAAACCACACGGGCTTTTTTCACCACGCCGCGCTCCAGTTTCAGACTGATGGCCACACCCACTACGGCAATGTCCATCTCGGTGCGAGGAATAAAGCGCAAGTAAGCATCCCCGGTTCGCGGTTCGGGCTTAGGCAGTGTAATGGCTTCGATAACCTCACCCTTCGCAAGAGCAGTTTTGCCGGGACCCAGCACGACTTTTTCGACTGGCATGGTCCGCTTTTTCTGGGGTCCAACAATCACTGCTTTAGCACCAGCGGCAATCATCGCCGGGACGCTGTCCGCTGCTGGGGACGCATTACACAGGTTGCCCGCTAGTGTGGCCCTGCCTTGAATCTGGTCTGAGCCGATTAAGTTAGCCGCCTCGACGACACCGGGCCATGCCGCGTTCAAGACTTTGTGCTGACCGATGGTTGCACCTGACACTGCTGCGCCGATGGTGAACCCTTTGGCCGATGTTTGGATTTCATTGA
>JAQWIX010000139.1 GCA_029248675.1 Pseudomonadales bacterium
ACGGTGGTCAGGCCGCTGATCATCACCGCTCTTCGAATGGCGGGATCCATGGCCTCAACGCCGGACTGAGCTTGCCGATGCCGATGCACGATGTGAATGCCTGTATCCACACCCAACCCCAGAATGAGGGGCACCATCAAAATGTTTGCCATATTTAGGCTAATACCCAACAGCACGCAGACAGCAAAGGTGAGCACCACGGTCATGGCAATGGGCGTCAGAACAAGCAACGGGAATTTCCAGCCTCGAAAATACACCAGTAACAGCAGGAAGATACTGCCAAAAGCCGTGCTCGTAGCCTGTTGAAACGACTCGATCACCACAGCACCAACACCCCACTCCACCACACTGCGCCCGGCAGCATTGGGTGCCGTTGTGGACACCTCGGCGATGAAGGCGTCTGTGGCCTGCCGGTCATTCAACTGCGTTGCGGGGTTCACGGAAACCAATTGCTGACCGTCAGAGGTGATCAGCCGACGGCGAAAGTGTTCTGGCACGTCGTTCAGGACAAATGGCTGGGCGGCCATGAGGGCGTTCAGTTCCGCTAGTGTCTGTGGCAACTGAATCAAAAGCTGTTCTTCGAATTCTTCAAGGCGCCCGGGATCATTCGCCAGCACCCGAGACGCTTCGAGCATTTGCTGGGCCTGCTGACCAGCGGCCCCTTGCAGTTCGTCGGCAACTTCTTGCAAGTACCCTAAGGCTAACTCGGTCAATTCTGGGTCAGCTTTGACCAGGGCTTGAGGTGGCTCCAATTCAGGCAACAACTCGTAACGTGCGGCCAACAGATCAGCCTTGGCACGCTGGGAACTGGGCACGAAGTCCGCTGGTGTTGCCACCGCACCCACTGTGGGCAAGGCCAGCAGTCGGGCTTTTAACGCTTCTGCCGCTTGGGCATCTGGCACCAATACATGCACGCTATAATCTGTGGTTTGCTGATCTTGTTGCAGGTCTAGCAGTGCCTGCATTGCAGGAGACTCCGCATCGCGCATGGCTAACACGCTGTAATCAAATCGCAGATCCTTGGCCAACCAAACCGACGCCAGTGAAACGAGAACAAAAAATCCCACCACCGCGGGCTTGGGCAACTGATCTACACCGGCACGAAGCCTACGCAGCAGCGGGGTAATCAACATTTTGCGAGCGGGATCTTGGGGCTGTGGCGGCCAGCGCAGCAGCAACGCTGGAATCACCGTCAAGGTGAGACTTAGCGCGATCACAATGCCACCTGCGCTAATTAGACCCAACTCAGCAAATCCCCGATAGTCAGTGGGCAGGAATGCTAAAAAACTGGCCGCCGAGGTCAGCGTGCACAATATCAGGGCCGGCCCGGTCTCTTTGAGCGCCTGACCAAGAGCTGGCAACACCTCTGCTTGCAAACAGGACTGAACCCGCAGAGTGAAGTGGGCGCCAAAATCTACCCCGAGGCCGAAGAACAAGACCACAAAGATCATGGAAAGGGTATTCAGTTCGCCCACCGCCAGGGTGGCAAAACCCAGGGTCAAACTGACCCCCATGGCCAACATGGTGCCAATCGCCAGCAAAATGGGCGCTGAGCGAATGCCTAAGTGCAAAATAAGGGCGAGAAAAATCAGCGACAGCAAGCCGGCAAGTTCAACGCCCCCTAGGGCTGCACTCATTTCCTCATGCGCCAGAGCAACCTCTCCGGTCAGGGCAACCGTCACCCCTTCTGGCGCCGGATAGTCTTTAAGGGCCTTATTCAGTGCAGATACGATGGCTGCGTTGGGCAATGCTTCACCCAATTGCTGCTGACCGCTCACGATGATCAGTTCCGTAAAGTTCTCACCCTCCGGCTGGAGCGGATAATAACTTTGAAACGATAACGATCCATCGAGGATGCCTTGCCTCACCGACTCCAAGGACACCGGCAGCTCTTGCCCCGGATTGGCGCTGACAAAGTCCGCATAGGTAAACAGCACGTTGGCTAGGCTTGCTTCGTCCATCAACCGTAACAGCGGGCCTTGATTGTAATCCGCCCCTTTTAACCATTGTTGCAGTTGATCTAACGTCAAGAACAGAGGCAGGCGCTCGGTCAGAAATGGGTCCGTGCCCGGGGCGAACACATCGCCAAGCACCTCCTTGGGCAGGTGGTCGACTAAGTATCTTGTGTGGCTTTGCACCTGACGATGGTCGGTGCCTCGAACCACGATGACCGCAGTTTGCTGAAACTGAGGAAACGCGGCCTTGTAGCGCTCGTTATGTTGATACCAAACCAAGGAATCCGAGGGCTTGATGAGTTTGCTCAAATCCGAGTTGAGAGCCCCGAATTGAAAAAACAGCCCGAGAGATAACACAGAAAGCATCAAACTCGAGAGCAATACAGCGCCGGTATGCCGGCTTAGCCAGTCTATCCAATAGCTGCCACTGCCTTGGGCCGGCCCCAGCTCGGCATTAGGGTCTGTTGATGTGTTCATCGTCCACGCAATCTGAGGGGTTAAGCACGCGAGTGTAAATATTGCATAGGATCTGTACCGAGCGCTCATGGCTTCGCGTCTTCGCGATTTGCCGATTCGTCCTGCCTGCCGCCTCGCGAAGCTCCGCGCTGGCCAGTAATGTGTCGAGCTTACGGGCCAATTCCGGCACATTGTTCATGCTGTAGGTTGCTTCTTGGGCAGTAACAAACTCCGGCACAGCACTGGTGCTGGCTTTATTTATCAGCACGGGACAACCCGCAGCCATCGCTTCCAAAACAGACATACCCTCAAGCTCTACTGCACTGGTTTGAACAAACAGATCGGCAGTCCGATACAGGTGACGCAGGGTTTCATCACTCACTCGACCGATGGTCGCAGCCACGCCCAAACTACGGGCCTGCCCTTCGAGGCGTTTTTGCTGAGGCCCAGTGCCTACCAACGACAGTTTGATGTCCTGCTTAAAAGCACTCGCGGCGATGGCCTCTATTAAATGGTGCTGCTGCTTTTCAGCCGCAAGCCGGCCCACGCTTACCACGTGGAAGGGTGGGCCCTGCGCGGCGGCGGCACGATCCCCAAAAAAATCCTCGGTCACACCATTCGACAGCACGGTGACGGGCACCTTCAGGCCCGCCTTAGCAAGCAGGTCCGCCGCGAATTGGGAGGGTGCAATAACGCAATCGGCGCGATCATAGAAGCGCCAAACGAAGAACTTGTAAATGATGGCGGTTAGCCATTTGGAGGATAGATTCAGATTGCTAAGGATGTTCTCGGGTTGCACGTGAAAGGACGCCACCACTGGCTTGCCCTGCCTGCGCGCTTCACTGATCGCAGCGTGCCCCAAAAAGAAAGGAAACTGCACATGCAGCACATCTGAATCGGCAATCACTCGTTCCAACTGTAGCCGGTCAGGCTTTGCCAAGGGCGCTTTCATGCGGTCAATAATGGGATTGATACCGGGAATACTGATCCTTGAAAATCCAACACAGCCCTCATCCAAGGATTGCCCGGGTTCATCGGCCACCAATTTATGAAACCTAAACCGATCAGATAAGGCAGCAACGAACCGGCGGGTAGATACCACTGTGCCATTGAACGGGTGATGCCAAGGGTCTACCACCATGGCTACTCGCGGCTTGGCATTTGCCGAGGGCATCCTATGGACCTCTTCCTCTAGGTTAACCTGCCGCACCCTGAGCAACGCCTTCACGGTTTTTGCGTTTGATCATCACGCCACAACGCCAATAATGAAAAACACCCCAAAGCAAAATGATGATGGTTGTCGCCAAGCCCCACCTGAGCCCGTCCTCACCGTAACTTTGGGAAAAGAAATCACTAAAAAAACCAACGGTAAAGGGTCCTAGGCCAAGGCCGACAATGTTGGTGATAAACAGGTTAATGGCCGCCGCCACAGAACGCATCTCCAACGGCGTGGAGTTTTGAATCAAGGCAAACCCCGGAGCCACATAAAGAGTGCCCAGCATGGCTGGCAACACATAGGCGGCAATGGCCGTCATCGGTGTCGGCGCCATAAAGGTCAGATACAGCATGGGCAAACTGATCAGAGAGGAAAGCGCCACCACCCAAGGCAACCACTGCTCCCCCCGTCGGGCGGACATAAAGTCTGCAATCCGACCACCCAAGTAAATGCCAATTGCACCGCCAACCCCAATCAGCAAAGCCAGATAACTGCCCACTTCTCCAGTGCCCATGCCATGAATGCGCACCAAGTAGATGGGAACCCATATCACCGAGGCATAACCGGCAAAGGAGACGAGGGCGCCGGCGGCCACAATGTGTCGCAGGACCGAACTGCGCCAAATAAAACCGACAACCTCCCAAAAGCCGGGCGCGGCCACCTCCTGCTTAAGAGACTCCGAATAGCCCCGGGGGGGTTCTTTTACGGTGTAACGAACCAACAGCGCCAGCAAAATTCCGGGCAAACCGACCACAACGAAGGCCGTACGCCAGCCATACCACTCGTTAATCCAGCCCCCGACCAAAAAACCGATCAATATCCCCCAGTTAATACCAGTGCCAAAAATTGCCATGGCCGTTGAACGTTTTTCGGGCGGGTACAGATCTGCAATCATAGAGTGGGATGGCGGATTCGATCCGGCCTCGCCAACGCCGACACCGATGCGTAACAAAAGCAACTGCATGAAGTTCGTCGCCGCAGCGCACAATGCCGTCATCAGGCTCCAAAGAAAAACCGAAAACGAGATGAGGTTTCGACGATTGTTTCGGTCAGCCCACATGGCCATGGGCATGCCCAAGGTGGCGTAAAACACAGCAAACATAATGCCCGTGAGCAGTCCAAGCTGGGTATCACTGATCAACAGAGATTCTTTTATGGGCTGCCCCAGAATCCCCATGATCTGTCGATCCACATGGCTGGATGTAAACACCAAAACCAGCATGAACAGGGTATAGCGCCTTTGGCGATCGGTTATTTCATCAGACATAGGGCACTTCTTTTGGTGTCATCGGTCGACTAAACGCAGCCCCCTGCTCAAGGTTGCCGCTGAACAGGGACTCATTCTACTGAACAGTTAGCGCAGCTCTAGGCCTTGTAAATCACCCTTAGCTCGCCACTTGGCCATCAGATCAAAGAACTCGATAGGCCCGCCGCCATAGGTATTATTTTGAGGCTTGGTATTCACCATACCCTCATTGTTGTAATACCCCGGCGTACACCGCTCTTGGAAATCCGCAGTAAGACGGGCTTTGTCGATAATGGTTTGCACCCATTTGCGCTCTGCAGCCTCGCTGGCCTCGATTCTGGTTGCGCCCTGCTTCTTAGCGGTGCCGAGAATGTGGGCGAGATGAACACTCTGCTCATCCAGCGAGTAGGTGTAGGTGGCCGTAAATCCTGATTGGGCTGGACCGAAGAAAAAGGCATTAGGAAAACCTCGGCTGTGCATGCCGTGGAAGGTGGAAAGCCCCGAAGACCATTTTTCAGAAACCGACAAACCACTCACGCCGTTGATCTGATATCCCGCGCGACGGGAATAGTCTGTGCCCACCTCAAAGCCAGTGGCGAAGATAATGCAGTCCACGGGATATTCTTTGCCATCAAAAACGATGCCGGTTTCAGTGATTTGATCCAAACCACGACCATCGGTATCCACCAGGGTCACGTTGGGCCGGTTGTATGTCGGCAAGTACTCATCGTGAAAACACGGTCGCTTACAGAACTGACGATAGTAGGGCTTCAGTGATTCCGCGGTTTCCGGATCTTCGACAATGGCCTCTGCCCGAGCGCGAACCTTTTCCATTTTTTGATAGTCCGCCAACTCCATTTCTCGCGCCAGATCCATATAGTTGGTCGCTTTGTCGGTGAGGTACTTTTTCAGACCATGACGATAAAGCTCGGGGGACAACGGAGAGGTCAATGCCCACAACGCCAACCTCGCTTTTGATGGTGCCTTATCCCGCAGATTGCCAAACAGCAGTCGGAATGCTTCTGTCCAGCCATCGTTCACCAAGTCCTCTTTCACCGGCGCGCCGGTCATCAGAGACTCGAAATTACGGCGACGCTCGTCCTGCCACCCTTGTGGCTGGGTGGAAATCCACTGGGGATCCGTTGGTTGATTGTTGCGCACGTCTACCGATGACGGAGTGCGCTGAAAGACATACAAGTGCTGGGCCGCAGCGCCAAGGTGCGGAACGCATTGCACCGATGTGGCTCCGGTACCGATCACCGCTACCCGCTTATCCGAAAGCTTGTCTAAACCGCCATTGGAGTCACCACCGGTGTAGCCGTAGTCCCAACGACTGGTGTGAAAAGTATGACCTTTGAAATCGTTGATGCCTTTAATCGCGGGCAATTTCGGCCGATTCAGCGGGCCATTGGAATGCACCACATAGCGTGCCTTAAGGCGATCTTGGCGATCCGTAGACACAATCCATCGTCCCTGTTCTTCATCCCAATCTGTGGATGTCACCAGGGTTTGCATCAAGGCGCGTTCGTGCAGGCCATAGGTCTGGGCAATAACGTGGCAGTACTCAAGAGTTTCCGGAGCATTTGTATACTTTTGCTTCGGCACAAATCCCGTTTTCTCCAGCAAAGGGAAATAGACATAGGCTTCAATATCGCAGGAGGCACCTGGATATCGGTTCCAATACCAAGTCCCGCCAAAATCTCCGCCTTTCTCAATGATGCGGAAATCCGTGATCCCAGCGTCGTGCAACCGCGCAGCAGCCAACATGCCACCAAAACCACCGCCAATAATCACAACTTCGACTTCGTCTTCGATGGCGTCGCGCTCAAGCTCACGATCGATGTAGGGATCTTCAACGAAGTAGGCGAACTCGCCGGTTACTTCTAGGTACTGATCATTCCCATCGGCGCGAAGCCGCTTATCTCGCTCTTCTTGGTATTTACGACCCAAGGCCTCCGGGTCAAAGGGCAGTGATTGAGTTTTTGCATTCATAAAACGAACTCGGTTATTTACTGACAACCACCAGACAATACAAAAAATGCACGCGTGGAGCCATGGGTTCGTTTCCCTGCAATCCTCTACCGAACAGCTTTGCCGATAGAATATCTGGCAGTCGACAGTTTACCGAAATAATGGTATCCATTATTCTGATTCAAAATACTCTTTGGACTTATGAAAAAAAACTTCCATCGGTTTACCCAAGCTTTAGCGCTTGTCGCGCTTAGCCTCATAGCCTTAGTCTGGCTGGTGTTTTTTTCCGCCCGCCCCCCTCTCACCACAGACCCTTCGACCTTGGCCGGCGATGGCAGCACGATCAACTATTGCCAGTTACCAGTCCTCGACAATTCAGGGAAGATGGCCGCCGATATTCCCAAAGGCAATACCCCGGGCTGCGCCTACGACCACTTCCCGTTACCCATTTTGCGTGAATGCACCCAGTCCTTGCCTGCCGAGGCAGCAGATATTCGCGGCCTATGGCGCGGAATCAGCGGCAAAATAGGCCATGTGGAGCGAGTGGAACAGTGTGGCGACAGAGTTGTCGTCACCAGCAGCGGCATAATTCATGACTTGGGCCCCAACGCCACCGCCGGTCTAACCAGCAACGATACCGAGGGTCAGGTGTTCTTCACCATCGGCGACACCGAGTACTGTCCGCGCACCTCGGCAGAGGCCACTTGGGAGGCCGGAGTACTGAATTTTCGGGTGCTAGGTTGGGGACCGATTGTGGTGAAACGGTATTTAGAAGGCGGTCAACTAGTTTGGGAATACGCCGACGGCAGCACTACTCGAATGGAACGGCTATGCAACCTGCCCCAAAATCAAAAAACGCCCGAACCAAGAGGCCCAAGAGTTGAACTCTTTTGACCAACCCTTTGAACCAAAACCCGCTCATCGCACGACCAAGGACCAGTTTTATCCGTGCCAGAATGCTACCGGCGATATTTAGGAGAACCCAATGAACTGGAAAATCTGGATTAGTGTGCCCGCGCTCTATGCCGTGTTCTCTCTGTGGTACTTCAACTGGCAGGGCCCGATAACCCAGCCCGAGATTGAACGCTTCGTCGCAAGTTTTGAAACCCGAGCTGACGGTCAGCACACATCCGTAGAGACCCTGCGGCGTTTTTTTGAGGAGGACGATGGCCGCGGCTTCGTCATGCTCAACCAAGTGCAAGTCTTTGAAAAAGCCGTCGCACACCCCATCACCGGTGAACTGATGGATGGACGCACTCTTCTCACCGAATACTTCGAGCCCTTCGCCATTGGCCTAGTGCTGCGCGGCGGGCACCCGGTGTTTCAGGCAAGAACCGTGGGGGGCAAAGTAGACTCTTGGAATGCCGACGACAACGTCAGCTTTTCTGCCACCGCCATGATGCGCTACCGCAGCCGACGAGATCTAATGGAACTGGTCATGGATCCCGCATTCACCGATGGCCACATCTACAAACTCGCGGCCATAGAGAGAACCATCTCCTATCCTACTCAGGTGTATTTCAACACCTCCCTTGCCCCACCGGCAGCGGTTTTCATCTTGCTGCTCTTGCTTGCCTCTATTGCCCAGAACCTAGTTAACCTGCGACGATCTAGCAATCCTCCTCGGAACTAGGATCCCCTATGAAAATCGTTTGCTGTCGCGCCTTTGGCCCACCGGACAAATTGGAGCGCATTGAAACCCAAGCCCCGGAACCAAAGAACAACGAGGCCTTGGTGGATGTGACGGCAGCCGGAGTGGGCTTTGTCGACGGGCTGATGGTGCAGGGCTTATACCAAGTCAAACCACCTCTACCCTATTATCCGGGCAGCGAGTTTTCTGGCGTGGTGGCACAAGTCGGTGCTGACGTTTCGACCCTAGCCCCCGGTGATCGCGTCTTAGGCATTGCTAACAGCTGCGCCTTTGCCGACAAAGTCGCCGTGGCGGCTACCAAACTGGTCAAGCTACCAGACAACCTCAGCGAAGCCATCGCTGCTGGGTTCTACATCAATTACGCCACAGCCCTGTACGGCCTGCGGGACTGCGGTCAATTACGCCGAGGAGAAACGATACTCATTCTGGGCGCCGCCGGCGGCGTGGGCAGTTCCGCCATCTGCGTGGCCAAGGCCATGGGCGCAACAGTCATTGCCGCCGCCTCCAGCCCGGAAAAACGCCAAGCAGCCATGAGCTTCGGTGCAGACCACTGCGTAGATTACACCGCCGAAAACTGGCGGGAAGACCTCAAAGATGTCGTTGGCAGCCAAGGTCTGAACTTAGTTTACGATCCGGTTGGCGGGGACAAGTCTGAACAAGCGTTTCGTTCGCTCTCGCCGGGCGGACGTTTTCTCGTTGTCGGCTTCGCGGCCGGTAATATCGCCAAAATACCCCTGAATCTGCCGCTGCTGAAACGCTCGGCCATTGTGGGCGTTGATTGGGGCGGCGAAATGCGAGCCAACCCTTCCATCAACGACGAGCTAATGTCCACACTGATGCAGTGGATACAGGACGGCAAGATGATTCCCGCCGCCGTCCAGAGCCGGCCCATGGATGACTACCAGCAAGCCCTGACAGACCAACTCGCTGGAAGCATTCTAGGCAAACTGGTGCTTACTAACTGACGACTCCATTGAGTCAGCGCACAAATAAGAAAGATCCACAGCGCCGATCTGACCCCGGCTTGGGTGCTGGAAAATGCAAAAAAAACCAAGCACCATCCGGCAGTCGGTAATCGCCATGGAGCGTTGTTGAAAGGAGAGTTCAATTATGTCTGCACAGTTACCAAACGCCCAGCAGTGGGCCGAACGCTGTTTAAATGACGGCGAGTTTATGCTCGCCGCCCGTTATTGGAATGGGGGCCTGACCCTCAACATCGGTGACAAGGCGGTAAGCCTTCCGATCAACAACGGCACGCCCGATAGCACCGCGCCACTGACTGGTGGCGTTATTGAGTTATCCGC
Organism: Pseudomonadales bacterium; assembly: GCA_029248675.1. Classification (GTDB taxonomy): domain Bacteria; phylum Pseudomonadota; class Gammaproteobacteria; order Pseudomonadales; family Azotimanducaceae; genus UBA4421. Next base: position 9,800 of record JAQWIX010000139.1, read on the forward strand.
ATCCACCGCCGTCTGGGACAAGGTACTGGCCCCGGTGCCCGAGCGCTTCCACAACGACATCATGGCCAACATCATGCAAGGCCAAGGTATGGAACGCCGTGCTGATCCTGTAGTTTTTGGTCAGTACTTTGCCGCCGTTGCCCGAGCCATCGAACTGCTGCGCTCAGACACTGACGCCGGCGACGCCATGGCACACGATCTGCGGCCAGAAGGCACCTTTAGCGCACCAGTGGGTCGCTATGTGCAGTTGGAGTTGGGTGGCGCTAAACACCGCATCTATTTTGAAGAGGCGGGCACCGGCATTCCTGTTCTGCTCCAACACACCGCCGGCTGCCACAGTAGCCAGTGGCGACACCTGTTCGAAACGCCAGAAATCACCGATCGCTTCCGCCTCATCGCCTACGATCTGCCCTATCACGGCAAATCACTCCCCCCTGTGGAGGAGGACTGGTGGGACGAACAGTATTTACTGCAAGGTGAGTTTCTACGTTCCATACCGTTGAACCTGAGCCGGGTTCTGGGCCTAGACCGCCCTGTTTTCATCGGCTGCTCGGTGGGTGGCCTGCTGGCACTGGATTTAGCCCACAAGCATCCGGACGACTTCCGAGCCGTGATCTCATTAGAAGGCGCACTGGAAATTCCCGGCCAGCTTGAGCACAACACCGAGCTATGGCACCCCCAGGTAAATAACGAGTACAAAGCGCGGTTGATGGATGCCCTGATGTCGCCTACGTCCCCCAAACGCTATCGTAAAGAAACTTCCTACGTTTACTCCTGTGGCTGGCCACCGGTTTTCCTTGGCGATCTTAACTACTACCTAGAAGATTATGATCTGCGTGCAGTGGCTGGAGAAATTGACACCAAACGATTGGGCGTACACATCTTATCTGCCGAGTACGATTGCAGTGGCACCGCCGAACTGGGCCGAGCAGCCCATGAAGCGATCCCCGGCTCCACCTTTCAAGAAATGAAAAACGTGGGCCACTTTCCCATGAGCGAGAACCCCAAGGCGTTCTTGCAGTATTTACTGCCAACCTTGGACAACGTAGCCACCGATTAAAGGCCACCTGGGAACAACCATAAATGAAACTCGCTATCGAAATGGGTCCCATCACCCCGGACAAAATCCAGCAAACCGTTGAGTGGGTTCAATTTGCTGAACGTCTGGGCGTCGACATGGCCTTTGCTGCAGAAGCTTGGTGGAGCGACGCGGTGACCCCCCTGGCCTTTCTTGCGGACAAGACTCACACCATCAAGCTGGCCACAGGCATCATGCAAACCACAGCGCGCACCCCGGCCATGACGGCCATGAGCGCACTGACCCTGCACGATCTTAGCGGCGGACGTTTTGTTCTGGGCTTGGGCGCCAGCGGCCCTCAAGTGGTCGAAGGACTTCATAGCACCCGCTACCACCGACCCTTAGCCCGCTTGCGCGAAACCGTCGAAATCTGTCGCATGATTTTCGCAGGTAAGAAAGTTCAATACCAAGGCAAGGTATTCCAGATGCCGCTGCCGGACAGCGAAGGCAAAGCCATCAAGGTTGCTCACGAACCCGTGGACATTCCGATTTACCTCGCCACCCTAGGTCCTAACGCTCTGCGATACACAGGTGAAGCCGCCAACGGCTGGCTGGGTACGTCCTTTTCACCGGATCAACCCGACGCCCACCTAGGCTACCTGCGAGAGGGCGCTACAAAGGCCCGGCGAACACTGGACGATCTGGATTTGTGCGTTTCGGTAAGAATTGAGTTGGGCGACGACCTAGAGGCCATGATTGCCAAGCGCAAACCCGCCGTTGCTTTCAACATGGGTGGTATGGGTTCGGCGGAAACCAACTTCTATAACGATGCGTTTAAACGTGCCGGTTACGCAGAGGACGCCCTAGCCATTCAGCAACTGTGGCTAGACGGCAAACGGGATGAGGCCGCGCGCCGAGTCCCCGACGCCATGGTCACCCAGTTTCAAGCCTTGGGAGATACCGCCACAGTGACCCAGCGTTTACGAGCCTATCGTGATGCGAGAGTAACTACCTTAAAACTCGGATTAGACAGTGCGGGACCTATCGGTCCTGCACGATACGAACTGCTCGAACAAATCATCGATATCACAGGAGC
>JAQWIX010000140.1 GCA_029248675.1 Pseudomonadales bacterium
CAGGTTCACGAGGACTTCTCGGAGGATACCTATCGGACGCTAACGGCGGTGGATTCAGCGTTGATGGTTATTGATGGCGCCAAGGGCGTCGAGCCGCGCACCATCAAGCTGATGGAGGTTTGTCGTCTGCGGGATACTCCCATCATCACCTTCATTAACAAGCTCGATCGGGAAATTCGCGATCCCATTGAGGTGCTGGACGAAATTGAGGACATTTTGCAGATTCAGTGTGCGCCCATGAACTGGCCCGTTGGTATGGGTCAGCAGTTTAAGGGGGTGTATGAGCTGGCCACAGATCGCATCGTTTGCTTTGAAAAAAGCCAGGGCCATCACATACACAACTATCGGGTGATCGATGGGCTGGACTCTGATGCGGCCCGCGATTTGTTGGGTCCGGACTACGATAGTTTCGTAGATGAGATTGAACTGGTGCAGGGGGCCTGTCATGAATACCACCAAGAAGATTTTGAGAACGGCACCGTCAGCCCTGTCTATTTCGGTACGGCCCTTGGTAACTTCGGCGTGCAGCAAATGCTGGACGGCTTTGTGGAACAGGCGCCTAAGCCGCAGCCTCGCGCGACGCTGCAGCGGGTGATTGAGCCTGAGGAAAAAGCCTTCAGCGGTTTTGTCTTCAAAATTCAGGCGAATATGGATCCCAAGCACCGTGACCGCATCGCCTTTCTGCGGGTGTGCTCTGGCACCTATCGCCAAGGCATGAAGGTGCGGCATCAGCGGCTCGGCAAGGATGTGCGCATTGCCGATGCGGTGACCTTTATGGCCGGTGACCGGGTGCAAACCGAAGAGGCCTTTGCCGGGGATATTATTGGTTTGCACAATCACGGCACCATTCAAATCGGCGACGCCTTTTCCGAAGGCGAAAATCATGAATTCATCGGCATTCCAAACTTTGCCCCAGAGATGTTTCGTCGGGTTCGGGTCAAAGACCCTCTGCGCAGCAAACAGCTGGAAAAAGGGGTGCAGCAGTTGGCGGAGGAGGGGGCGACTCAAATGTTTAAGCCCTTGGCCAAAAACGAACTTATCGTTGGCGCGGTAGGTGTACTGCAGTTCGATGTGGTGGCCTTTCGTCTGCGGGACGAGTACCGGGCCGAGTGTATTTGGGAGAATACCAACACCTTTACGGCTCGCTGGATTCGCTGCGATGACGAGAAAATGCTGGCGGAATTTCGTAAGAAAAACGAAGAAAATCTAGCCATCGACGGCGGCGGCTACCTCACCTACCTCGCTACCAGTCGCGTCAATCTTCAGGTCATTCAAGATCGCTGGCCAGATGTGGTTTTCAGCAAGACCCGAGAGCACTAGCGGCTGCATGGGTTTTAGGAGCGCACTATGAGCGAAATCAAGGAGCCGTTATCCGGCCGTCTGGCTCTGCTGGAGGAATTTAGGCAGTCGTCAGAGGATGCTACTACCGAGTTGGACATGGCCTTGCTGGTAGCGAATGTGATCGACGAAAACTTGGATGCGGGCAAGGCTCGGGACGGGATTCAATGGTTATTGGATCAGGCCGAATCTCAGGGCGTGACTGACGTCGAAGGACTGCTGGCATTTTTGCGTGGACAGGGTTTTGCACAATCGTCGCTGGACGGGGTGGACCTGACTCACAGCAGCATTGACTGGCTACTGCAGCAACATCAGGGTCTGCCCATAGTGGTAGCGGTGCTCATTATTACGTTGGCCCACGGCCTTGGGTTGGAAGCCTACGGGGTGAATTACCCCGGCCATTTTCTGTTGCGTGCCCAAGGCGACTTGGTTGATCCGCTGTCCCTTGCGGTGGTGGAACCCAGCAGCCTTCAAGCGCCCTCAGGCTACGACTTGGATGAATTGTTGGTTAAGGCCAAGCCCGCCACGCTGGGTTTTCGTATGCTGAACAATCTGAAAGCCTATTACCTGCACTTAGGTAACTGGCAGGCGACTCTGGCAGCTACCGATTATCAGCTAGCCATTGTGCACCATGAAACTGGTTTAAAGAGTTTGCTGCACTTTGAGCGGGGAGAGTACCAACAGCGAATGGGCGATGCCGAAGCGGCGTTGGCCAGTTATCTGTTATGCCTAGAGCTGGCTGGCGACGAAGCCTTGGTGGCTCAGGCTCAAGAGCGCGTGGACGAGCTTATGGTCAAGGACGATAGGCCTCTTCATTAGCAGTTGTCGCCGTAGCCAACCTCGGGTGAATACGGCGGCCAAGCATTTGGTTAGCTCATGTCCTCGAAGGGGTTGTCCAGATCAAGGTCGATGCTGTGGGCGAAGCCGGGTACTTTGATGGCACTGTCGGTTATGTCCAGATCGTCGCCTTCCAAAACTCCTTCACCGAATCGATATATGGGTGCGACCTCTCCGCTGTCGGCTACCTGATCGTAGGCATCGGCGGTTTCCTGTGTTTTTTCTTGGCGCCCTAGGGCCTGTGTCAAAGCGCTGGAACCCCAGCGGCGCTCCAACATGTGCTCGGTTTGCTTGGGCGACATAAAGAAACCAGAAGCGTTGTTGCCCCCAAAGCCTTTGGAGTTAACGAAGGCGCCGCGCATGGTGTCGATGTCTCGTTCTTCATCCTGCAAAGGGAAATGCAGCCGGTCCCTAGCCACGTCGTCGGCGATGTGATCGATGGTCTTGATGCCTGGGATAATACCGTCCTGCCAGGCCCCCAAGATCGCCGATAGCTGGTCGCCACCAGCGGGCGCCAGTGAGTGGCCAACGTAGGATTTGATAGCGGCGATGGTAAAGCTCGGGATATCAAAGGCCTTGGCGACCTCGCTCATAATTGCCGATTCGGTGACCCGATTTTGCGGCGTTCCGGTACCGTGGGCGTGCATGTAGGTGCTGGTACGCAAACCGTCTTCACCCAGCATGTTGCGTGCGGATGCCATGGCCTTGGCCACAGTGACGTAGTTACCAATGCCCGGTCCGGGAATAGACTTCTTATAGCCATCGGCATTTACAAAGACATCGCCAACAGAGCCCAAAATGCGGGCGCCGCTCTCCATGGCTAACGCATCGTCCATCAGTACGATCCAGACCGAAGATTCCGCTAAGGTGAAGCCGGCATTGCTGGAGAATGGACGGCAAGCCCGGCGGTTGTCCGGAGTATCGCTGTTGTCCAGTGCCATCAGTGCTTCGTCTTCGGTTAGGGCGCCCATGGTGCGGTAGCCCTCGATGGCTGCCGGGGTAATGGGTGCTTCGGCGTTGCCGACAATGACAATGCGTTTACTGCCGCTGCGAATCTCGTCCATGCCTCGTTTGACGTTGTACAAAAATGTGGCACAGGCACCGATGATGCCGGCGGTTTCGCCGACAGAGCCCAGTACATAGGCGTTTACAAAGTCGCCGGGCATTTCCGGCAAACCCAGGGCCAAATTTTTGGCTGTGGGTCGTTTGCCGGTGAAGGCGTTCTGCATCAGACCGCCGTAGCCGTCTTGGTCGAGTTGCCCCATGGCGGAACCGGAATACACCGCAAGCTGATCCGGCCGCACCATGTTTTTCAGCTCGTCAATAGAAAAGCCGGTTGAGCGCAGGGCGTCGGAGGCTCCGTAAACTGTCATTTGCAATCCTCTAGGATGGCTGCGACTAGCGTACAGGGCGGCTGGGTCGAATCCCGTGGGCAACTGGCCTGCACTGGTGACCTTGCTTGGGCGCAGGTCTTGGGTGAGCACCGCCAAATCCCCCTGGCAGTGGACGAGCACCTGTTTGTCGTCCAAATCCGATACCGTCCAATTGGGCGGTATGTGTTGAGGCATTTGGCGTTTGGCAACCTTGAAGGTATAGCCTTCGTCGTGGGTTGCCCCCAGAGTCATGGCATTGTTCCATTGGATGCGCTCGACGTCGAAGTGCTCGATTTTTCGAACCAAGGTGCCGTTTCTAATGGCTTGCTCAACGCTGTCATCGGCAACGTTGTCACCCAGTCCCATTAGGCGTCCCAGGCTGGTCAGAGTCGATTGGCGTTTGTCTGCCGCCAACGCATCCAGAACCATCCGTCTGTAAGCGTGGTTAAAAGACACCCGTCCTGCGGGGCTGACGCCGCCGCTGCCAACGATGATGGGTAAGGGGGTGCGCTTTTGACTCACGAATTTTTCCTGTTGGTAATCTTGTCGTTGGTTCCGGTGCTGGCCGAGGCCAGAGCGCTAGCTGCGCTCCAAGGCCACGGCGGTAGCTTCGCCGCCGCCAATGCACAGGGCAGCAATGCCGCGCTTTTTGTCGTGTTGGGCCATGGCATGGGCCAGCGTGACGATCAGGCGGCTGCCGGTTGAGCCGATGGGGTGGCCTTGTGCGCAGGCGCCGCCGTAAATGTTCACTTTGTCGTGTGACAGGTTGAGTGCGCTCATGGTCAACATGGTAACCATGGCGAAAGCTTCGTTGATCTCAAACAGATCAACGGAGTCGGCGGACCAGCCTGTTTTTTCTAACAGTTTTTCAATGGCGCCGATGGGTGCCAAGGTAAATTCGCTGGGATGAATGGAGTGGGTGCTGTGGGCCACGATGCGTGCCAGCGGGTCTCGACCGTTCAGATTGCTCTCACGCGTAAGCACCAAGGCCGATGCGCCATCAGAGATGGACGATGCGTTGGCTGCGGTAATGGTGCCGTCGCTCTTGAAGGCCGGGCGTAGGGTGGGAATGCGGTCGACCTTGGCCTTGCCGGGCTGCTCGTCATCGGCAACGCTGTTGCCGCCAATGTCCATGGGCGAGATCTCTGGCGCCAGGCTCTGTTGCTCTATGGCCTTAAGTGCCCGGTTGACTGACTCAATAGCGTAGTCGTCCATGGCCTCTCGTGTGAGCTGATGGCTGTCTGCCGTGGATTGGGCAAAGGACCCCATGGACCCACCGGTTTCAGCATCTTCTAAACCGTCGGTGAACAGTGAATCCTGCATGTTTGCATGTCCCATGCGCAGGCCACCCCGGGCCTTGGGCAGCAAGTAGGGGGCGTTGCTCATGCTTTCCATGCCGCCGGCGACTACGGTATCGGCGCTGCCGGCTGCGATTAGATCCATGGCCATCATGGTGGCTTTCATACCAGAGCCGCAGACTTTGTTCAGCGTGGTGGCGGCCACGCCGTCGGGTAGCTCGGCCAAGCGCATAGCTTGGCGAGCCGGAGCCTGTTTGAGTCCTGCGCTGACGACGTTACCCATGATCACTTCATTGATCTCGTCGCCTTGGGCACCGGCGTTGGCTAGCGCGCCTTGAATGGCGTGGGCGCCCAGTTCTGGTGCACTCTGTTTTGCCAAGGCGCCTTGAAAGCTGCCAATAGGGGTGCGCGCTGCGCCAAGTATGTAGATGGGTTCGCTCATGGGTACTCCTCTCCCGGTGATTCGCCTGAAAACCCAGAGTCTACTGGGGTCGGCCCCTTGCAGCTAGCGCGGTAAGGTGTTTATGAGCCAGTCTAAGGGCGTTTTTAGGGGTCATCGCTCCAAAAATCGAGGAATTAGCTCTGCAAAGTTGCAGGGCCGGAAATCGATATCTAGCTGGTTGTGCAAAATTTTCTCCCATCCTA
>JAQWIX010000147.1 GCA_029248675.1 Pseudomonadales bacterium
AAGGATGATCAACCCTGTCACCAGCATTTGCATAAACGCCGCGGTGCGAATTCCCAGCACATTGATCCATGCAACGGCGGCGGCTGCACCGGCTCCCAGCAGAACGAAGCCAAGATCTACGTCACTGCCTAAGAATGTCCAAAGGGTGCCAAGGCGTATTTCTGGTAATAGGTACTCCACTGCACTGGGCAATGCAACGGCCTCAAAGAGGCAGACATTGACGTAGGAGAAGAGCAAGGCCCAAGTGCAAGCGAAAGACCAACGGTGGCCCAGCGCTCGCTGGGTGTAGATGTGCTCACCGCCGGCTTTCGGCATGGCGGCAGCTAATTCGCTGTAGGTAAGGCCGATGAGAGCCACGGCGAATCCACCCACCGCAAAGGCGATCAGGGTGCCCAAGCTGCCTGCGTCGGTTAGCCACACCCCAGTCATCAACACCCAACTCCAGCCGATCATGGCACCAAAGGCGAGGCTGACCACCTCTCGTGATTTCAGAACCTTGGCGAAACGTGTTGATTCGGACATCGGGCTTCCTGAGACATTCGTACATCTCTGATATTACTTGGCGTCCAACAAAGTTGTGGAGAAAATTCACGGGGAGTAGGCGGCGGGCGCTGGTATGCTAGCAGCCTTAAAGTTGTTATCGATAACAGGAGCGAGCGTTGTCTAAAACGTTAACCTTTAGTCACCGGCATAAGACTTTCGAATTTCGGCTTACCGACGATGGCGCTATCGAGCTTTGGCTAGATGGCTGTTTGCGAAAGCGCCGCGATGCCTCGGGCAAAGAGCCACAATACGTGTGGACCAATGTCGAGCTGGAATGGGAAGAACACCATTACATCGAAGCCAGATATTGGGCTGGGTCTGGGGAACTCAACATCACCGTTAATGGCGACCCCCTGCTACAACAGAATCTGCGGAACTAAAGATCCGCTTATTATGTCTTTGCTACCCACCGACATCTCCGAAGCTGCCCTGACCGCCTATAAGAGCGAATTCGATCACCAGGGTTATGTGGTGGTGCCTGGGGTTTTGGAGAACGGACTTCGCCAAAGGCTGATCGATCAGGTTCGGCAGGCCATGGACCCCTTGGTTGGCCCTGCGGAGTTCGAAGCCGATGTGGGTTATCCCGGCTCGCCTAAGGATCGAACTGCACCGGGGGGCTCAACGCCCAGGCGATTGTTGCATGCCTATGCTCGATCCAACGAATTTAAGTTGTTGGCTATGCAGCCCAAGATGGCCGCGCTATTACAACGACTTATGGGCGAAGGCATTTGTCTGTCGCAGTGTCACCACAACTGCATAATGACCAAACATCCGGGATTCAGCAGCGCGACGTTATGGCATCAGGACATACGCTATTGGTCCTTCCAGCACCCGGATCTGATTTCGGCTTGGTATGCGCTTGGGGAAGAGACCGCCGAAAACGGCGCTTTGCAGGTGATTCCCGGAACGCATCTGCTGGACATCGAGGCGGCGCGATTTGACGGGGAGTTGTTTTTGCGCCCAGAACTGCCGGAGAACCAAGGACTTATAAACGCTGCAGAAACCGTGTCTCTGAGTGCGGGTGACATGCTGCTCTTTCACTGCCGGCTGTTTCATGCAGCAGGTCGCAATGGCTCTGATGCGGTGAAGCTGTCTCCGGTGTTTACCTATCACGGTAAGAGCAATCGCCCCTTACCCGAAACTCGATCCGATCGTTTTCCCAGTATCGAGATAGACTACGCCTAACGAGCAAGGACAGAATCAGGCCGTGCTGGGGCGGAAGAACATCGATAAACAGTAGCGAGACAGAGCGTTTGATATGCAGCTATTGAGATACAGAGCGCTCAGATATAGCGTTGGCACGACATGCCACTATTAGCCAAACGTCAGTCATAACGTAAAGGGTCTAGTTCGCCATGGATCGTGATCCAAAAAATAAGAACAGCGTGAATTCTCCCAAGGGCGATGAAACTCAAGATTGGGACGATTTTGCATCGGCCATGCAGGATGTGGCGCCGCTGACCAAGGGTAAACAAACCTTTGCACCCAAGGCGCCCACCGCCGAGGAGGATCTGCAGGCGCGAAAAAAAGCGGCTGAGGAATTTGCCTCGGAGCCTGAAGCGGACAATTTTCTTACTCTTGGTGAAGTGAAAGGTCGGGATCCGCTGGAAGTGCTGGAATGGCGACAGGACGGCATTCAGCTGGCGGTGTTCGACAAGCTTCGCAAGGGCGGATACGACATCGCTCGGGAACTGGATCTGCATCAGCGCACGGTGAAAGAAGCCCACGCTGATGTGTATCAACTCATTGCCCAAGCCCATGCAAAGGATTGGCGCTGTGTACTAATTAGCCATGGCAAGGGGCTTCGTAGCCCGACCCCAGCACGGCTGAAAAGCTATGTGGCTCACTGGTTAATCCAACATCCGCTGGTGCTGGCCTACTGTTCTGCTCGGCGCCACCGGGGTGGCACCGGTTCAGTGTACGCGTTGATTAAAAAGTCTCCTCGGAGCAGCGAGGAAAACCGTGAGCGATTTGGTCAGAAGAGCGATCTCTAGCGAACCCACCTGTATTTAGTTGCAGCGATAGGCGCTGAAACTTGCGGTGCCTGCATCAACGTCGCCGGTCTGAACCAAGTCTGTTGCGCCCAGTTCCGCAGCTCGGTTGCGGGCCAGCACGATCAATTCTTCTTTGACCTTGCCGGTGTTACGGTCAATCAACACTTTGTCCTTGGTTTGGCTGGAGATGTTGCCCACTAAGGTGCATGCGGTCACTGCGTCGGCGTCGCTTTGAGCCACCTGGCTACCGGCCTCGCTAAGCGATACGTAGGTGCATCCTCCAAGGGCAATGGTTGCTAGGACGGTGGCGGAACATTTCATTATTTGGTTTTTCATAGTGTTCTCTGTTGTTCGAATTGATTGATTTTAGAGGCTCAGCCTGAGGCTTGCCGTTAAATGCGGCCCTTGCCTAGCTCCAATATGCCTCGGCCGATATTCAAGCGCAGCAAGTCGCTGGCACCTTCTGCCAGTCGCCAGGCGCGCACCTTTTTGTAGAGGTGGGCCAGTGGATGATCGTCGATTAGGGCTTCTCCACCCACCAGCTGAATGGCGGTATCTACCGCTTCGCCGACGCCCTCGGTAGCGAATACCTTACAGGCCATGCCTTCGTTGACGATGTTCTCGCCCTGGTCTGCCAGCCGGGCGGTACGATACAGCATGCTGCGCGCGGCAAACGCCTTGATACGCAGGTTAGCGTAGTGCCAGCGCACGACGTCTTTGTCTCCTCTGGGGGCGCCGCTTTTGTCCGGTCTTTGCAGGTGGGATTGCAGTAAATCCATGACCCATATCATGTAACCGCAGGCCTGGGCCGCAAACAGCAGCCGCACGTCGCCAATTTGTCCCAAGGCCTTGGGCAGCCCCTGACCAAGTTCACCAATGACATGACTGAGCGGTACTACGGCCTGCTCGAAACGAAAGGCCGCATGATGACTGCCGTCCAAGGAGTTAAATCGCTTGTCCAAAATAACCCCATCGATGTTGGTGTCGATTACCACCATGGAGGGGCCATGGTCTTCAATGCGCACAAGGGCGTTAATAAAGTCCGCGTCGGCACCGCCGGTGACATAGGATTTTTGCCCGGTGATGACTAGGTTGTCTCCTTGGATCACGCCGGCGGTGGGCTGGACGTTATCGGGTTCAGTAAAACCAAAACTGCCACGTTTCTCACCAGCCAACAGCGGCCCAAGATGGCTGCTGGCAAGGGGTTCCCCTACGCTGCCCAACACACCGGGGCTGGGCCCAAATACCGCATCTAACTCCGGCGGGTTGCTCGCAGCCAAGGTTTCCCGAGCCACGCACAGGGCAAGCTGACTCGTGGTGCTGCCCGTGCCTGGCTGGGTCAGTTCGAAAAGCCCGGCTGCCTTTGATGCCTGACGGATTTGACTGCGCGTCTCTGCGGAATCGAGTCCAGCCAAGGGCAGCATTTGCTGTTGGGCGAAGTCTTGGCAGCGTTGACGTAGCGCCACCAATTCTGGGCTGAGTTGTTCGGGCATCTGTCTTCCTTGATTAGGGGGCGGGGTCTAGCCCGGCATGACGGTTAAACGTTGGGGACAATGGTCATTACGACGATGACCAGAGCAAGAAACACCATGGAGACCAGACTGTAAAACAGTAGAGACTCGCGCTGGACGTTTTGCTGTACTAATGCTTCTACTTCTTCGGCGCTGCGCGCTGACGTGCTGGTGTTGATGCGATAGCGGGTTACGTCGCCGGCCCGAGTTGGCAGTTTAACGAACAGTTCCGGCGTAGCGTCCAATCGGCGGGCTACCTCGGCAAAACTGATGCCGGTGTGTTTGGCGATTTGGGTGGGATGCAGGGCCGGACTGCCTTGTTCAATGAAGCAATAGTAGATATCCAGCAGCAGCCGCGACTTACCGCGAAATCGAAACTCTAAAGGGCTCAGTCCCAACATGTTGCTACCCGATTACCAACGTGAAGACGCAGTTTAACGACTTTTGAGCCCAGTTTAGCAACCATGCTCATCTTCGCTCGCCAATTAACATGGCCCGTCGAGGTCCGGGCAAACCCTCCACGGTTTTGCTCAGATCTGATGGATCAAGCGCTTTATCTAAGGACTCAAACTGCATCCAGCTTGTGGAGCGCTGTTCGTCGAGGCCGGTTGTGCTGACGTCAACGATCTGGATGTTTTGAAAACCAGCCTCGCCCATCCAGCGCTCCAGAGAACCTATATCTGGGATGGCGCCAATGTTGCGCATACGGGCGTAGCGTCCCTCGGGGTACAGCACTTGATCTCCCTCCACGATCAGCGTCTCCATGACGCATCTGCCACCGGGTTCCGTTAGCCGGTGTAGCTGACGAATGTGTTCGAGAGGGTCTCTGCGATGGTAGAGCACACCCATGCTCAGCACCCAGTCGAAACGGTGCGTCGCGGTGAGTTCCTCAATGCCCAACGGCAGCACCCAATGCTCGGGGTGCTGGACGAAGTGCTGGATGGCCCGATGCTGCATGCAAAATAGTAGGGTTGGATCTACGCCAACGACGCTGGCGGCTCCAGCTCCCAGCATGCGCCAACCGAAGTAACCGTTGCCACAGCCGATGTCCAAAATACGCTGACCATCCAAGGTTCCCATGGCGGGTGCCAGACGATCCCACTTCCAGTCTGAGCGCCATTCGGTGTCGATATACAAAGGACCAAGCTGAAAAGGACCCTTGCGCCAAGGATGAAGTTGACGAAGGCAGCTCTCCATCTGGGCAAGATCAGTCTGGGTGGCCCCTGATAGCTCACAGGTAATGGCAGAGTGGTTCAATGTGACGGCGTCTGTTTGCACTTGAGGCATGGCTTCGATGGCTGTTTGCCACTTAGTGTAGTCACCGTGGTTTTGTGCGCTGAATCGCTCCAGAGCCATATCCTTGGGCCAGTCTGTGATCCAGTCCGGCCACAGCCTACTCATGGGTAGCCAGCACCCGAGTTGGTGAAGCTGCGAAAGACACCCAATTCATGCAATGGAACCACTGAATGATGTCGTTAAATCCGCATTGTTTAAGACGCTCATGATGGGCTTGTGGGGTCTCTACCTGCATCACATTTTCCAGCGCCTGACGCTTTTGGCTGACTTCCAGCTGGCTATAGCCGTTGGCCTGCTTCCAAGCAAGATGAGTTCCATCAAAGAAAGCCTGGGTATCTGGATCATGGTCTTGCACCTTCTCTGACAAGATCAGCAATCCCGTTGGGTCCATGCTCTTGGCGATGCGCCTTAGCAGCTCACCCCGGTGCTGGGGATCCAGAAATTGCAGCACAAAGTTCAGCATGACTACCTTGGCGCCGGTGACATCGGTCGCTAATAGGTCGTCCAGCCGAAATTTAATGCGTGGGTCCTTAATGTGCTTCTGGGCTTCATCGATCATGGCTTGGGAGTTGTCCACAGCCACGATGCCGATGTCCGGGCTGGGGCAATAGGTGAGTAAGGCCAGTGAGCTGGCCCCAAGCGAGCAACCAAGATCATAGGCTACGCCGTCTGAGCCCATATGCCGAGCAGCTATCAAGCCTCCCATGGGTATAACCAGCTCGTAGCCCGGAACTGACCGTCGAATCATGTCAGGAAACACGTTGACTACTTCTTCGTTGAAGGCAAAGTCCACGATGTTGGCTTGGGGTTTAGAAAATACTTGGTCGCGCATGTGAATTCCTTGTCTCCAGACTGTTAGTCCGGGGTCTTTCTGCTGGATCGCGATATAACCAATGAGGCCAGCACAGATTTGCTTTGGCCCGTTAAATTGCTGGGCTGTTCTGCTCAATTAATTGTCTAAGGGTGGCAGCGGACAGTCCAGTGTGGTGGCGATGCCTTTGATCAGCGCAAACTCCCCGTTCTTAAGCTGGCCGTCTGCGGCGACGATGGCGGCGCAGGCGTCCAAAAACTTGGCTTTCAGATCGGCACTCATGTGTCTGAGTTTTTCCAGTGACTGGTTAAGCACCTGATGGTCGAAATACTGAACGTCCATCATGGCAGAACGACTGCCCCAAAGCGTGGCACCGCGCTGGTAAGCGAGCAGGCGCTGATTGTCGTTTTGACTGCTGGCCGCGGCCAGTAGGGATAGGGTTTGACAGATTTGCTTATCCACTTTGCCCGGACGAGTAATTCGGCCGCTGCCCCGAAACGGCTGCACAAAGTGGGCGTAGAGCTCCTGAGTAACGATTCGGTGAACGACCCACTCAAACAGATCAACCTGACCATCGGCGACAATCAGTTGGCCGATGAGGTCATAGCACCGCTCATACTGGGGGCGCGACATTTCTTTCAGAGTCGGTACGGCTTGATCCAGCAACACCAGCCGGTGCTGTTGGTCTTGGCGCTGAATTTGGGCGTACATGGTGGGCACGAGGTCGGGTACTCCCGGTTCGGCCAACTGCTGAATCAAGCCCAGTTGGTGTCCTCGGGTTGCCTCGTCGGCACCCAGTAGCATGGCATAGACCAATGCCCGGGCTTCGAAGGTGTCATGACTGGCGTTGTTTAGAGATTCATTTGCACTGGAAATCAGCTGTTGTGCGCTCGCCAAGTTAGCGCTGCCGCAGCGCTCACTAAAACCTTCGCTTTGGCCAGCAAAGTGAGACGCAGCACCGCCTTGGGAGCCAGTGCTGCTACGCTGCTGGCTGCTGCCTTTGTTGGGTTTCCAGTTCGGATCCAGAGCCTGAATCCTCGCCTCTAGGGGCGGGTGGGTGGCCATGAGGCTGCTGAAAGATCGTATGGCACCAAAAAACAGATGACTGTTTTCGTCCGCCTGGGGGGATTCAAGGCGAGAGCCAGTACTGTGAGCGCCGATTTTTTTCAGGGCGTTGGCGATGCCTTGAGAGGAGCGGGTGAACTGAACCGCACTGGCGTCTGCTAGATATTCCCGCTGCCGGCTCACTGCAGCCTTGATCAGCTGGCCAAAAAAAGTCCCGCCATAGCCGATAACCAGCAGGCCGATCCCCAGAGCGATTAAGCCCCCGCGATCTCTGGAACGGCTGAACATGGAACCCCGCATCAAGGCGCCACCGATGATGCCTAGGATTAAGATGCCGTTAAGCAGGGCGATGATGCGCAAGTTGATACGCATGTCGCCATTTAGGATATGGCTGAATTCATGGGCAACGACCCCCTGAAGCTCCTGTCGGTTCAGCAGGTCGATGGTGCCTTGATTGATGCCAATAACCGCGTCGTGAATGCCAAAACCTGCGGCGAAGGCGTTGATGGAGTCTTCGCGGATCAAGTACACCGGGGGTACCGGCATGCCCGCTGCGATGGCCATTTCTTCCACCACATTGAGCAGTTGGCGCTGTTGAGGATCCCTAGTGTTCTGGTGAATCAGCACCCCACCCAGAGATTCGGCGACGGCCTTGCCGCCGCCTTGTAGGGCTAAGAATTTGAATCCGCTGGCTACGGCGATCAGGCCAACGACACCGAGGCTGGTGTAAATCCACAGCTCTTGAGGGGCGCGGACGATCTGTTGAGTAAAGGATAAGCCCGGTTGGCTGTCGACGAAAAACACCAGCACCAAAAGGTTGGTTAGCACTACTAATGACCCCACGGCTGCGATGAACAGCAGGGTCAGCAGGCGGGTGTTATGTCGCGCTTTATTTTGGGCTTGAAAGAAGTTCACGGATCAGTCCACGGATCAAAAAGAAACCTTGGGGGCCGCCTGTATGGCTTGGGAGTCCTCAAATTCCAGCAGTGCCGCGTCGGTGCTGAAACCGAACATATTGGCAAACAACACTGGTGGGAATGAGCTTCGATAAGTATTGAACTCGGTCACTTGGTCGTTAAAAGCCTGTCGGGCAAAAGCCACCTTGTTTTCGGTACTGGTGAGTTCTTCCGATAGCTGGGCCATGTTGGCGCTGGCCTTCAGGTCGGGATAGGCCTCCATGGTGACATTAAACCGGCTCATGGCGCCGGTCAGTACCCCCTCGGCACCGGCTAATTCCTGAATGGCTGCCGGGTCACCGGGATTCCCAGCAGCAGCAGCTAAACCAGCCACGGCGTCATTGCGGGCGCTTATCACGGCTTCTAGGGTTTCTCGCTCGTGACTCATATAGGCCTTGGCCGTCTCTACTAAATTTGGGATCAGGTCGTAGCGACGTTTGAGCTGAATTTCAATTTGCGAAAATCCGTTTTCGTGGCGATTTTGTAGCTCCACTAATTGGTTGTAGATACGTGCCGCCCAAAACGCCAGTAGCGCCAGCACCACTAAAATAATGATCATTTCCATTGAAAACTCCTCGGATGAAACCGATTGCTCTGCAGTAGGGCATCATGCGGTGTTGGGAGAAAAAAGTAAAAATCAGTGCGTGTCGCTGCGAATTTCACGGCATATCGAAATCCTGGATGGTTAGATATAGTCAATTCAATGAGGTTCTAGGATTTAGGATGAGTGAGCAGCTTACGGCGTTTGATGAGTCTGCGTTTCGACAAACCATGGGTAATTTCGCCACGGGAGTCGTGGTGGTAACGGGGTTGCTGGAGCAAGAGCCCATCGGCTTTGCTGCCCAGTCTTTCGTGTCTTTGTCGCTGGATCCACCCCTGGTGGCCTTCAGTCCGGGCAAGTCGTCTTCCAGTTGGCCAAAAATCCGCCAGAGCGGCAGTTTTGGCATCAATATATTGGGCCAAGATCAACAGGCGGTATGTGCGGACATGGCTCAGTCTGGTGCGGACAAGTTTGCGAACGTCCATTGGCGCTCTGGCATCACTGGGGCACCCATACTGGAAAATGTCCTAGCTTTCATCGAATGTACGTTAGAGGCGGAGCATGACGCGGGCGACCATACCATTGTGGTAGGTCGGGTGGTGGACTTCCAGAGCGTTAACGGACAGTCCGCGCCGTTGTTGTACTTCCGCAGTCTGTATGGATCGTTTATGCAGTAGTGTTCAAAACGCAATAGCTTGGGAGGGGAAACCATGGCACAACAAAAGAAGCTACAAAGCCGAGTTTGTGAGATTTTGGAAATTGATCGGCCCATCGTGCTGGCCGGCATGGGTGGGGCCAGCAGTCCGGCATTAGCCGCTGCGGTGTCAAACGCCGGTGGCCTAGGGGTACTTGGGGCGGCGGCTTGCGGTCCCAGACAGCTTCGGGAGTGGATTCGTCAAACCCGAGAGATGACCGACAAACCTTTCGGTGTGGACACCCTGTTACCGGCTTCAGTGCGGCGAGCCAGCTACGACGACAGAGAAGGCCCAACTCCCGCAGATCTGCTGCCGGAAAGGCAAGCCTTTGCCGAAGAGTTCATGCGCAAAGAAGGAATTGACCCCTTGGAGGCGAGAAGCCGCCAGCGAGGCCCTGATGACGATGAACCGGCGTTGTTTACCAAGGAGTTTTTCGAAGCTCAAATGGAGGTCATTATTCAGGAGCGGGTTCCTGTCTATGCCTCAGGTCTGGGTAATCCCGGGCCGTGGATGAGCGAGCTTCGAGCCAATGGCACCAAGGTGATGGCGGTGGTGGGGGCAGTGCGTCACGCCATTCAGGTTAAGTCGTCGGGTTTGGATATTATTGTTGCCCAAGGACACGATGGAGGCGGGCACAACTCGCCAGTGGGTACCATGGCGTTGATACCGCAGGTGGTGGACGCCGTGGGTGACACCCCGGTGCTCGGCGCCGGTGGCATCTCGGACGGGCGTGGTGTTGCCGCAGCCCTGATGCTCGGCGCGGAAGGCGTGTGGGTTGGTTCGGCCTTCCTAGCCTCGGAAGAAGCCAATATTTTCGATTTCCAGAAGCAGGCCATAGTCGATGCAACGGAAGAGGGAACCTCAGTTTCCCGAACCGTGACGGGCAAGCCAGCCCGGATCATTCGCTCCAAGTGGACCGAGCATTGGCTAAGAGAGGACGTAGAGCCTTTGCCCATGCCCTATCAAGGCATGATTTCAGGGCCGGTTATGGCGGCCGCCAATCGAGACGGTCGGGGCGATATCAATCCTGGATTTGCCGGTCAGGGCATTGGCATGATCAAGGCCGTTCGGCCCGCCAAGGAAATCTTTGATGAGTTGGTCTTTGGTGCGGAACAGGCGTTGGCGGGTACGACCAACCTGCTGGGATAGCAGCGTTTTTCACGAAACGGTGTCTGGGCGCTCAAGCCCAGACCCGTCGTCTTCGCATCAGGCGTTTGGTGATAACGCTTCCAAACATGCCCAGTCCAGCTCGCCAATGTTGCCATTGGTGTTGATGGGCTGAATGCATACATGATCGGCGCCTGCGTCCATATGCTCTTTGATCCGAGCGCGCACAGCATCCACATCACCCCACGCAAAGGTCTCGTCGATAAAACGATCGCTGAGGTTGTCGATATCGTCTTCAGTTAGACCCATGCGCAGCCAGTTGTTGCGGTAGTTGGGTAAACGGTTGTAGATCTTTGCCACAGGTCGGGCCAGTTCCCGAGCCTTGGTGGGATCCGTTTCTAAGATCACTTTTTGCTCAACGCACAGCAGCGGTCCCTCTCCCAAAATCTCTCGAGCCATCTTGGTATGAGACGGACCGGTAAAGTATGGGTGGGCACCCTCGGTATGGGTTTTCGCCAACTCGATCATCTTTGGGCCAAGGGCTGCTATCAGCGTTTTCGGTTCCGCCTCTTCCCGGACTGCCCGGTAGGGGGCGGTGCCCATTTGTTCCAGATAGTTGCGCATGGTGGTTACCGGTGGCCCGTATTCGAGCTTGCGGACCCCCTCTACCAACGGTTTGTGGGATACACCGATAGCCATGAGAAACCGGTCTCCAGACTGTTCTGCCAAGGTGTATTGCAGCGCTCGGCTCACGGTGGGTTCGCGGTGGTAGATGTTGGCAATGCCCGTCGCGAGATTTAGCTTGGATGTGTTGGCAAGTAGCCAAGAGGCTAAGACATAAGGGTTTTTGCCGACGGTTTCAGGCAGCCAAAGGGTACTGTAGCCCAACGACTCCAAGCGCTTTGCCGAATTTGCGGCATCGGCGGAACTCACCTCGTCGAAAAAATACCAAACTCCTAACTTCCCTACGTCCATATCACTCTCCAGTAATTCATTAGCAGGACAGGGTAGCGCTTCTTTTCTGGGATGCAAAACAAAGACGAAAGTTTTAGTCGTGTTGGAGTTTTTCCGCTGGGGCTAAGGGTTGCAAAGGCGCTAAACTGTCAGGCCGGCTTGGATTTGAGTCGGTGTCGCGAAAACGGGCTAGCGCAATCACGGCCATGGCCCAGAAGTTAAGGCATCCGCATTAAGTGACTGACGCTAACCACAGCAACGAAAGGGCAGAGCAGCCAGAGTTCTCCAACTCTGCCCCATCCCTGAGCGATAATCAGACACCTGAGTCCTTGGGCGATGCGGCCCAGCGCCCGTCTATCTGGCAGTTAGCGCTGCCGAGCATTTTAGGCAACTTAAGCTACACCATAGTTGGCATGGTCCAAACTAAGTTCGTCGGCGAGCTAGGGCCTCAAGCCTTAGCCGCAGTGGGCGCAGGTCAGCGGGTGATGTTCGCCATGTTAGCGGTACTGATGGCGGTGAGTGCCGGTACCACGGCCTTGGTCGCCCGAGCTTGGGGAGCGGGAGATTACGAAGAAGCCAGTCGGGTCACCATGGCGTCGCTGGTGTTGGGTGCGGGTTTAGCGGCGGTGGTTGCGACCTTAGGGTTTTTCTTTGCGGGGAACTTGGCCGGTGTCTTTGGCTTGGACGATGAGACCCTGGCCATGGCTACTCTAAACATTCGCTACCTGTCTTTTTTCAACATTGCCTTCGCCGGCATGTTGATCCTCAGCGCCGCTCTGCGTGCATCCGGAGACGCTTGGTCGCCTCTGTGGATTGCTGCCGGTATCAACGTGCTGAATTTGCCCCTGCTCTACGCTTTTATTTTTGGCCGCTGGGGTATGCCTGAGATGGGTGTGGCGGGCGCTGCTGTGGCAGCGGGCATCGCTTTCTCTCTTGGCACCTTAGTGCTGCTGACACTGTGGGTGCGACAAAAATTCCGAGTTCGCCATGTGGCTGGTGGGTGGTGGCGGCGGCAGCGTCTGCGCCAGTTGGTGGATATAGGCTACCCAGCGGCATTAGAGCAGGGCGTGTTCCAGCTAGGCTTTTTCATCTTCTTGATCGTGATTGGCCATAACTACGGCACGCCGGCTTTCGCCGCCTACAATATTGGCGTCAACATATTGGCCGTGTGCATGACCGTGGGTTTTGGCTTTTCCATCGCTGGGTCCACCTTGGTGGGCCAAAATCTGGGCGCAAAAGACTTTGCTGGAGCCGCCCGTAGTGGTTGGCGCGCTATGTGGATGGCCATTGCGTCCATGGGCTTGATTGGTCTGACGGTTATGTTTTACGCCCAAGAGCTTGCCGAATACTTTATCGGCACAGGCTTGGAAACCATTGCCTATACGGTTCAGTTTATTTACATCCTCGGTGCCATGATGCCCCTGCTGGCGGTGGAGTTTGCTATCGGCGGTGCGCTGAGAGGGGCTGGGGATACTCGCTTCCCGCTGGTCACCACGATTCTAGGACTGTTGGTCATGCGCTGTGGGCTTGCAGCCTTGGCCGCCTACCTTGGTCTGCCCGTGATTTGGGTATATGCCGCCCTGATCGGCGACTACGTTCTGAAAGGCATTATGTTGATTTGGCGTTTCCGACAGGGCCGCTGGAAAACCATCATTCCCGACAATCCCACCTACTAAGGCTGTTGTTTACGTAGTTGGGTCGATGATAGGTCGTTGCGGTATACGGATTCCGGCACACCCTGACACAGGGTGTGCAGCGATGGGGGTAGGCTTAAGTCGTCCAAGCTGACAAAGCGTTGACCTTCAAGACGTCCCAGCACTAAGAAGCGGATATCCAGTTCCTGCAGTCTTCTGATGGCCTCGTCCCGTTTTTGGAGGCTATCGTCGTAAAAGCGAGGCTCACCGATACGTGTCATGGTGTCAGTGCCTAGGACGAAGGTCGCCTGAGGAAACAGCTCGGCCTTGTCCACGAAGTTCGCCTGATTGGTGAGCCAAACATCGCTGTCTTCAATGGCATTCAAACGTTCCTGTACCGACAGGTAATCAAGATCTGGCTTGTCGGCGTTTCGCAAGGTCAGTTCAAAGGCGCACGGTTTGCCGCAGATGTCTTGGGCTACCCTCATCATCTCGTAGTGACCGTCATGAATCGGGTTGAAGGAGCCGGGCAAGATCAACCGGCCATCGTGGTCGCCGCTACACCATCGATAGGGTCGATGACCGAGTAGCTCATGCCAAGCCGTATCGGCTCGGCAAAAATCCATGGCCGCACCGCCCCACGTTTGATTCAGCAGCGCTGCGCCAAGGCTTTCAATGAGTCGCTCCCGCAACACCTGCTCTTGTTCTGTTCGCTGTTGCTGGGAATCCAGTTCTTGGTAGAAACCGTAGGTGGCTTTGGCGGTTTGTATGGCCCAATGAGCTCGAGTTTGGCCCCGTTTTGTCCGGTCGGTAACTAGGCTGGCGGTGCAGCCCAAGCCAAAGTAAGAATCTGCCTCGCCAAGGGCATTAGCTCGCTGAAAGGCGGCCATGGCCAGTGCTCGTGCTGTTGCCGCAGAGGATGCCTGCTCCGGTGCGCGTCCGAGTAACTGGGTTAGGGCGTTGTTGGCGTAGGGGATTGTCGCATCCAGCAGGGTTCTGGAAGCGCCGGCCACACTTAGCAGTTCGCTTAGCAGCGAGACACCGCCACCCGTGACGTGCAGGACACCTTGCCAAGGTGAGTCGTGCAGTGCCTGAATGGTCGGTGTGCTCACAACTTAGCCCGGAGTTTGCAAAAAAGTTTTGACCCGGGAAACAAAGCCTTCCAGCTGATCGTGATGCACCCAATGACCGGCATCGGCAAAGGCTTCTACCTCAAGGGGGCAGCTGAAGCTTTTGGTGCGGCCGTCGGCGATGGGGTCCGAGGCCCATGATTCCAAACCACGAACCAACAACGTCGGACAGGTGATTTTGCCGTACAGCTCTGCCATGTCGCTGAAGGGCACACCGATGGGCGAGAAGTTGCGTACGTAGTTATCGAACTTCCAGCTGTAGGTACCGTCTTCGTTTTGATTACTGCCGTGAATGGTTAGATGCCGGGCCTGGGCTTCGGACAGGTGTGGGTTTTCGGTCTGCATGCGCTGAAAGGCATCTTCCAACGAGGGGTAGCGCTTCACCAGTCGGCCGGAGGATTCCCGCACGCCGTTCATCCAGTCGTGAATGCGTTCGCCCATGCCCATTTCTAGGCGTTTTTCGATCATTGACGGTGGCGGCCCCATGCCTTCTATGGCTACGAGTTTGGTGACTTTCTCTGGGTGCAAGGCCGTGTAAAGCAGCGAAATCGACCCACCCAAGGAATGGCCGATAACCGTCACAGGGGACATCTGCTTTTGATGCAGAAGCTGGGCGATGTCGTATACGTAGTCGATTTGGTTGTAGCTGCCCCCGATCATCCATTCGCTATCACCATGGCCGCGCAGATCCGGAGCAATGATGTGGTAGTCGTGACGGAAATGCTCAGCCACCCAGTCCCAGTTGCGACAGTGATCCCGGCCGCCATGGATCAAAATCATGGGCGGCGCATCTGGATTTCCCCAGTCCGTGTAATGCAGTCTCAGACGCTGTGAAAAATAGGTATGGGATGTGGGGCCAAGAGTCACGGTCATGCTGGGGTCCTGATTACGGTTTGCTGAGGTTTGTGTCTGCGCATAGGTGCGAGAGGTGATTATAGAACACCTCCGCCACTTTGCCCCTGTGGTTTAGCTTTTTTCCAGTCGCCCTGCACGAGCACTGGTGCTGCGCGCTATGGCCGCCTCGATAACGAACCCTAGGATGAGAATGAAGGTGGCGCTGATATGGTTCAGCAGACCGAGAGAAAAGAACAGTTGGCCGCAGGCGTAGATGCCCAGCACGCGCAGCATACTGCCGTAGGCCATGCCGCCGGTCTTGCGCACCATCATGAGGTGCCCGTGGTAATAGTTGCGATATATGATGATGGCGGGCATAAGGCACATGATGAGGGTGGCGCTTTGCGCTATGGCGATCACGTCCTTTGGCAGTCCCATCAGGTCACCCCAAATCCATTGATGCAGTGGGGTAAGGGCGAAGACCAGCATGATGACGGTGATCCCTAGGCAGACGACCATCATAAATCGACGCTTGGTGGGCAGGTCATCAAAACCGAAACTGATGAAAAAGTGCCGGAATTGATTGGCAGCCTGCTGAAAAATCATACTGAAGTCGAAGGCTACCCGCAGGGCGGCGATGTTAGCGATACCGTCTGGGGTTCGAGCAACGAAGGCAAATAAGATCGGCCGGCTGAGGGCGAACATGACGCCGGTGGTGGAGACGGGAATGAAGAAGCTCAACAACTCTCGATAGCCAACATCCTCATGTTCCAGCACCAGTGGTGGGTTGTAGAGCGTGTAACGCGCCCAAAGCAGCAAGGCCAGCATAACGAGGACGCCGAGTACTTCCGCTCCGACAACCACGTAGGCAGGTTTAAGGGCGAGGGCTAGCCCGGTAACCAGAGCGGCGACCACGACGCCGAGATAAACGAAATTGATCAGGGTGCTCCAGCCTGTGAGTTTGGCCTGTACCAGCAGTCCTGAAAAATAGTGTCGCTGGCCGTTCAGTAGTATTAGAGGGCACAGCAGGGTCAGGTACTCACTTACCCGTTGGGTCAAGGCTCCATCAATGCTGAAGATCGAAGAAATAAACCATTGGCCGCCGTCTGTGCTGGCAATGATTGCCAAGGGCAGCATGATGACGATGCTGGCCATGACGACAAATCGCCATGACCGGGCCATGGCCTGAGGGCTGCGGGCATACACGTTGGAAAGCTGGGCGATGAACTGTAGGGCAGCGTTGAAAAAACTAAATACGCCATAGGAGAGGGCAAGCACCGCCAGTTCCGTCACGGCGTCCGGGTATCTGGCTAAAGTGGCATTTTGAAATTGAACCGACAGCACCATGCCCACGCCGATGAGGGCGAGGGGCCAATAGAATCGCCAATAGGCAAGCACCGAGGGTCGTGCTTAGCGTCGAAAGGTCAAGCTGAAGGTGACCGGCACGCTGTAGCTAATAGACGGCAAGCCGGCGATTTCCCGCAACGCCTCGATTCCCGGCTGTAAGTTCAATTGAGATGCACTGACCACGATGGGGACAATGGTGGTCACGGTGACCGCGTTGGCGCCACTGGGACTGACCAGAACTTCACCGGCGACAGTGGTAGTGGCTCCGGCTAGGCTGAGGGTAGCGTTGACGGGTAGGGTTGTGGGCCCTGTCTTGCTGACGCTCTGCAAATCAATAGCGGTGGCGATTTCGGCTTGCGGAAATTCGACAACGTTAAACAACATGCTCTGCATGCGCTCATTGCGGATGCCAATACCAGTATTCACGCTGGTTAAGTCGATGATGAGAGAGGCCTTGCCTGCGTCGTCAATGGTGCCCGAAAGCTCATCGAAGGTATGGGTCTCGGCGATGTGGCTGGCCTTGGTGGAAATAAAGTTCAGCTGCGAGGCTGCATTGTCCAGCTGCCATTCACTATGAGCTAATCCAGTGGTGAAGGCGCTAATCATGGTCAGGAGGCCGGCAGTAAGACTGCGCCCTTTATTTCCTGAGCCTTTTCTTTTAACAGAACACCGTAAAAACAAAGTTCTCATTTCTCGAAGTCGCGTAAAGAACGACCGCCGGGAAAGTTTTTGCAGGGTGATATGGTGCAATGACATAAGTTTCTCCATAGGGCCTGTCCGGTTAAAGCGTTCGGCTGATCAGTTCTTTCATGATTTCGTTCGTGCCGCCATAAATGGATTGGACCCGGGCATCTCGATACATGCGCGAGATGGGGTATTCCTCCATATAGCCTGCGCCGCCGTGCAGCTGCAAACACACATCGATGATTTGGTTCTGTTTGTCCGTTGTCCAATACTTAGCCATGGATGCGGTTGATGCATCTAACTCGCCGGCTAAGTGCTTGACTAAACACTGGTCAACAAAGGTTCGGGCGATCAACGCTTCGGTTTTACACTCGGCGAGCTTGAATTTGGTATTTTGGAAATCCAGCACCCGTTGACCAAAGGCTTTACGCTCCTTCACGAAGTCCAGTGTCAGGCTGATGGCTCGTTCCATATCGACTACGGCAGCTTGCGCAATGTTCAGGCGCTCTTGAGGTAACTGCTGCATGAGTTGAACGAAGCCCTTGCCTTCCTCACCGATGAGATTGTCAGCAGGCACTCGGCAGTCTTCGAAAAACAGCTCCGAGGTATCCGCCGCAGCTTGTCCCAGCTTTTTTAAGTTGCGGCCCTTGCTGAAGCCCTCGGTGCCGGTTTCCACCACGATCAGGCTGATGCCCTTGGCACCTTGGGATGGATCAGTTTTAGCTACCACGATAACCAAGTCGCAATGCTGGCCGTTGCTGATGTAGGTCTTGGAACCGTTGATGACAAATTCGTCTCCGTCTCGGATAGCTGTCGTGCGGATGCTCTGTAAGTCTGATCCAGTGTTGGGTTCTGTCATGGCGATGGCGCCGACCTTGGTGCCGGTAGCCATAGGGGGCAGCCAGCGCTGGCGCTGGGCCTCGGATCCGTAGTGCAGGATGTAGGGAGCGACGATTTGGCTGTGCACCTGTGTACCTAGCCCGGATGCGCCGGATCGAAGTTGCTCCTCCATGATGACGGTTTCGTAGCGGTAGTCGCCACCGCTGCCGCCATACTGGGTTGGCATTTCTGCCAATAGGAACCCGGCCGCTCCCGTTTTGCTCCACGCTGACCGGTCCACGATGCCATTGGCTTCCCACGTTTCCTGGTGTGGGGCCAGTTCTGTTGTGAAGAATTTTCGGGCGGCATCGCGCAGCATGGATAGCTCGTCGTTCATCCACGGGGAAGTGTAGTTTTCAAAAATGTCGGTCATGACTGATTCCTAACGATGTTGGTGGCGCTAGCCTAGGGATATCCGGCGGCCGAATAGGGCGCTGGAAACACTTCGATCCTCGCGTCTCGATTGGCCCGGCACTTTGCCGGATCCGATGAAGAAGACGTTAAGACGAAGAGGTTATCACCGCCGATCATGCAAGCGAAGGCTCCACGCCCTGTGTCGATTCTATGGGTGACTTCGCCGCCTTCGATTTGACGAATGCAGTCATTGGACGATGGGGAAGCACTCCATATACCGCCGCCGCTGTCGAGACATATCCCGTCGGGTACTGCGCCCTTTGGCAGTTGGGCCCAGACGCGACGGTCGCTTAAGCCTCCGTCTGGGTCGGTATCAAAAGCGCTAAGTACCCTGGCGAAGGTTTCGCCAACGATCAGGGTCTTTTCATCCGGTGTGATCACCGTGCCGTTGGGGAAAAAGAGGTCTTCGGCCACTACTTTGGCGCTTCGGTCTGGATCGACCCGTATTAGATTCGTCTTCCTGGGCTTCGCCTGCTGATGCAGATTGAAGCCAAAGTTGCCGACATAGGCCCGGCCGGCTGAGTCGACGACCATGTCGTTGCAGTGATAGGGCGCTAGATGGGAGAGGTCAGCATAAACCTCCAGGGTTGTGCCATCGAAAATCAGCAGTTGCCGCTTAGTCATGGACACCACCAAGAGGCGACCGTTAGGCAACCAGCCTAAGCCCGAGGGCTGGTCGTCCTCTAGTTTCAGGACAACTTGCTTTTCTCCTGCCGTTGTCACCGTGCATACGCGCTGGTCGTGCATGTCACTGAACCAAAGCTTGCCATCGCGCCAGCGCGGCCCTTCCCCGAAGCATAAACCCTCGAGCAATATGGCCATACGAACCCCCTCAACTAAAGCCTCGTCGGACAGATTAGCAGTAAATTGGGGTCAATTCGGTAGGGTTTGGGCGGTCCAGTGGGGCGGGTATATGTGCTTGTTGAGCCCCGCCTCCAGTTGTTTCGATTAGACCTAGCGTCCCCGGTTGAGCTTGCAAGCCGCAGCCGGGGTGCCGCTTTACCGGACTGGGGTGCTTAGTCCGTTTGAATCGCTTCCGCAATAACGCCTGTCAGTTCTTCCGGCGCCGTTTGGGGACTGAATCGGCCCACCACTTCCCCATTGCCATCCACTAAAAATTTAGCAAAGTTCCAAGGAATGTCGGTATTGCCTTCTTCGTCTGGCCGGGCGGCCTTCAACATTTGATATAGGTCGCAAGCACCGCTGCCGTTGACGTCAATTTTGCTGAATATGGGGAAGTTTGCGTCGTATTTGCTGGTAGCAAATTCTAGTATTTCTGCCTCGGTACCCGGTTCTTGAGCGCCAAACTGATTGCAGGGAAATGCCAGTACCGTGAATGGCTGGTCTTTAAAATCTTCTTGCAGAGTACGCAACCCGGCGTACTGATTGGTAAGGCCTCAGCGGCTGGCGACGTTGACGATCAAACAGGTTTGGCCGGCGAATTGCTGGAACTGGATCTCGTTGCCTTGGGCATCGGTCATGGTTAGGTCGTGAAACTGCATAAATAGGTCTCCTGTCATTGGACCCTGACCTTAGCGCAATCTACTGACAGGGCAAACCACCGCTAAGGCCTAGATTTCGCCCTGCTAACCCAGAGTGGCGCTGAGGAGACGTTCTGTTTAACATCAGCCTCGGGAACTAGGAAAGACCAAGTCTAGTTTGGGGGAGCAAAGGTCATCTGATCGCGGGTACTGAGAGTTACTCAGGATTCTGCCACCCTAACTATTCTTTACTTCAGCCAGTCGAAAGCAGTGCCTTTGAAAAGAAGCACGGGCAAAATTCGGCGGCGGTCTGAAGCGGCTGCAGAGAAATGTCGCTGCGGCCTTAGTTCATAACCGCCAGCGGCGTAAGCCACTGTGTTGAAACAACTGCTTTTACATAAAAGAGGAATTAACGATGCGCGATGTTGTTATTGTCGATAGCGTCCGAACAGGCCTAACAAAAGCCTTTCGTGGCAGCTTTAACCTGACTCGTTCTGATGATCTGTTGGCCCACTGCATAGACTCACTCCTGGATCGCAACCCACAAATGGGTGCTGACGAAGTGGAAGACGTATACGTCGGTGCGGCAAGCCACACCGGTGAGCAAGATGGAAACTTGGCGCGTTTGGCCGTGGTTTTGTCCAAGCTGCCTATCACCGCAGCAGGCGTGACCATTAACCGCTTTTGCTCTTCTGGTCTGCAGTCTATTGCGCTTGCAGCCAACCAAATTGCATCTGGTCAAACCGAAGTAGCCATTGCGGGCGGCGTAGACAGCATCTCTATGCGTACACGCCAAGAGCCAGGTAAGGCCAAGCAAAACCAACGGTTGCTGGACGAAAAGCCCGAGATTTTCATGGCCATGGGCAACACTGCTGAGGTGGTAGCGCGTCGCTATCAAGTAACCCGCGAAGCGCAAGACGAATATGCATTGCAAAGCCAGCGACGTTATCAGGCGGCTGTCGAAGCTGGCAGCATCGCTGAAGAAATTGTTGGCATGAATGCCACCATGCTCAAGGTGAACAAAGAAACTGGCGAAGAAAGCCATGAGCAAGTCTGGGTCGACAAGGACGTGTGCAACCGTCCGCAAACGACTCTTGAAGGTTTGGCCTCTCTGGCTCCTGCCTTTGAGGAAGACGGCTCAGTGACTGCTGGTAACGCATCACAGTTGTCTGACGGCGCTTCTATGACGCTACTAATGAGCGCAGATCGTGCCGCTCAATTGGGTCTCACTCCCATGGGAATCTACCGTGGCTTCACTGTAGCCGGTTGTGAGCCTGACGAAATGGGCATTGGTCCTGTATTCGCTATTCCACGTTTGCTGAAGAATGCGGGTCTGTCTATTGACGATATCGATCTTTGGGAACTGAACGAAGCCTTTGCTTCTCAGTGCCTGTACTCTCGTGATGCCCTGGGCATCGACAACGAGAAGTACAATGTTCTCGGCGGTAGCATCTCGATTGGACACCCATTCGGTATGACCGGATCGCGTCAAACTGGATCAATCCTGCGTGAACTCAAGCGTCGCAACAAGAAGTACGGCGTTGTGACTATGTGCATCGGTGGCGGCCAAGGCGCTGCCGGACTGTTCGAGTCTGTCTAGCATCATCAGGATGCAACAAAGGGCGACCATTTATGGTCGCCTTTTTTTTGCCTAACGTTTTTGCTTAAGCCGCAATTGACACAATGTCGCCCGAACTGTTCGCAACAAGTATCCGCCCGAGTAACACTTTGAAACAGTGAGGACATGGCTAGGAAACAGCCGGCCCTGATAATCGTGTAACCAAACCATTGTCAGACTCATCACCTCAAGGCACCATGGCGCTATGGCGACACCTCGTACCATTTGTATCAAACCTGTGTACCGGCACCTATCCAAGGGATTGGCGGCGGTGGTGTTGTGTCTTGTTGGCGTTGCCCCCAACTCTGTGCACGCACTGGCATCGGATGCAGAAAGACTGGACGAAATGCCTGCCACGGGTGGGGTAGCCAGTGGTTCGCCAAAACAACAAAGCGAAATTGAGTTGGCCAGTTTCACAGATCAGCAAATTGGCAGTTTGCTGCAGCAGTGGCCAAGGTTAGATGCAACCCAGCGTCGAGATTTATTGGCAGAGGTGCGGAAGCGCATGCGTGCTGCTGGAGACTCGGCGAATACGCCCTTGGTATCTCAACGAACGCCATCCTTGACGGTTCGAATTCAACGGGCGAAGACCCAGCATCGATACGGCAAGCCGGCTCCAAGAAATGCTGCCGGCGCTCAAGGATCAAACGGTTCAGCAGAGGGGGCGGTTGACAGTTCCGCAGAAGAACGGAGCCAACCCCAAGGATTACCAAGGGATTTGGTGATTCGTGCCACAGTTACCCGAACCTTACCTGACGGCAGCGTGGTCACCACAGAAGAGACTTTAGTGCTTCGAGTGGTTGCTGAACGTCTAGCCTCAGCCCCTGACGGCGTTGAATCTAAGACAAGCGCGCCACGGCAAGTTGGCGGCGAGCAAAGGTCTCGCGGAAAGATAACCGTTGTGCGGACCAATGTTCGATTTGGCGCGGGATTTGATCGACGGCAACAGGTCGGTGTGACTGCAGACAAAAACGGAGGGGCGGTTCGAACCGTCTCTACGTTGAATAATGGCGAAACCGTCGATCTGACCCAAGAGCGCTAGGGTGACTTCGGTGGGGCTCCAAGAAACAAATGCTGAGCGTATCCTCCTACTGGACGATGACCTGGAGATATGTGAGCTAACCCAAGCCTACTTGCAACAGCAAGGGTTAACAGTGGACACGGTGCAATCTGGCGAAGCGCTGGATCGCTATCTGGCAGAGCACGAAATCGACCTTCTCGTATTGGATCTCATGCTTCCCGGAGAACATGGACTGGCCATTGCCCAGCGTCTGAAGAAACTCAGTGATCTACCAATTATTATCATTTCGGCTCAAGGCGATGAGGTAGATAGAATAGTCGGGTTGGAGCTTGGTGCCGACGACTACCTGCCCAAGCCATTCAACCCGAGAGAGTTGTTGGCTCGGATCCGGGCCGTGCTTCGGCGAAGTGGCAAAACCGCCGAGCCAAAAGAGACCTCGACCTCGGTAACCTTCGGCAGCTTCACCCTTGATTTGGCAGCGCATCAGCTGCGCAGCGGCGACACTGACATCGCGCTGACCTCTGGCGAATTTGATTTGTTGGCCATCCTCGTAGCACATCCAAATAAGGTTCTACACAGGGATCGTATTTTGGATTTGTTAACTGGTGCCGAACGATCACCGTTTGATCGATCCATCGATGTGCGGATTACACGGCTGCGTTCTAAGCTGGAGAGCGATCCCGCAAACCCTGCCTTCATCAAAACGATATGGGGCAAAGGCTACATGTTTTGCCCCTTGAACGCCGATGCGTCCGGCGCCCGCTAGGGGGGTTGGGCAGGCGTATACGATTCAGACGTCAGATGAGTTTGCTGAACCGAATTCGACAGGCGGAAACGTTTAAACCCAAATCCCTGCTGGGGCGGACAACGCTGACCTTGGCGGTAAGCTCCCTGATGATCGCGGTGGTCTCCACCATTGCCCTCAACGTTTTTATTATCGATCCCATCGCGGAACGGTCCGCTGACGACGAGGCAGCGTTGTTAGTGTTGTCTGCTCAAACTTGGGTGGAGCTGCCGCCCCAAGCACGCCCGTATTTCGAGTTGGAGCTTGCGCAGAGTCACGATCTAATCATAAGCGTTGCGGAACAGTCCCTGCCTCCGTTGACTCGATATCTGCCTTTTACGGAGTTGCTGCTGTCTAAACTCCGCCAGCGTCTGGACTTAGACGTGAGCATGTACGACGGAGACGACTTGATCTGGGTGGATGTTCCCATGGCGGATTACAACTTGCAGATTGGTTTTTCGCCGGATCGCCGAGACGTGCAGCTACTCTATGTAGCCGTGGTGATTGCCGGTCTGGGTGCGGGCATCGTATTTCTAACCTCCCTTTTGATTGTTCGAAAAATTGCTCGACCTTTGGTTCAGGCGGCTAAGCAAGCGGAAGAGTTCCGAGGGTTGGCAGACATCGAGCCTCTGCCCGAAACTGGTCCGAGAGAATTGGTCTCGTTGGCGCGAAACTTTAATACCATGGCCAGTGAAATTGCCTTGCTTCTGGCCAATCGCACGACGTTGATGGCGGGCATATCCCACGACCTAAGAACGCCACTTACCCGCATGCGCCTAGCCCTCGCCTTGTTGCCTGAAGGCGTGGACCCCAGCTTGGTCCAGCGTTTTGAGAACAATTTGGAAGCGATGGATACGCTGATTTCCGACGCTCTGCGTTTCGCCAAGGGCACCCGTGAAGAGCGTCAGGAGATTGCGCTCAGACCCTTAGTAGAAGACATGTTGCAGAGCTTTGATCAGGAAGTGGCCTTCCACACGCGCGTTGAGTCTGATCTGGTGGCAGACCTTGCCTTGAACGCATTCTCCAGGGTGTTTATGAATCTCGTCGGCAACGGTCTCAAATACGCTACCAACGTCAGCGTTTCCCTCACCGCTAATCAAGTGGTGGTGAGCGATGATGGTCCAGGTATTCCTGAAGCGGAACGCGCCCGGGTCTTTCAGCCGTTCTACAGATTGGAGGGTTCCCGTAACCCAAGCACTGGGGGTAGTGGTCTGGGTCTTGCCGTGGTGCAGCAGTTATGTGCGGCACATGGTTGGCAGATAGAAATCGGCGATTCGGTTCAAGGAGGCGCATCCTTTATTCTGCGCTTCGGTGAAGGTGACTGACTGCTGGAAACCGTCGGTCAAGGCAATGGGCTTTATAAGTCCCCGGAAGTTTGATCCAGTCGACATCGATACAAATTGTCACAAAAAACGAATCGTTAGAAATTCTCGTGAAACCCCGACGCTGGATACTGATGCTGTTGCCGAATGAGGTAGCGTTTCTCTCCAGGGTCTCGAGAGGGTGATGGTTGGCACAGGGATCGGGTTCGGCGCAGTGATCAAGGTGCCGATTTCGAAGCTGTACAGACACTACCTCTGTTATTACGAGATCATCATGAAAGCCGCCGGTTTTCTCTCCAGACCGGCGGCTTTTTTTCGCTCAAAAAAAATCCCTTTTAAGTGTGAAGCTGCGAAGCCACGAAGCCACTGCAATCAGTTCTAGCTTTCCGAAATTTCTGCCCTAGGTCTTGGACACAAGATCCTTGGGCTCGGTGGGTATCACCAGCCGCGCACGGCGACGAGCTAGGCTGCCTAGATCTTTAATTCCCTTTGATCTTTGTTCTCTTCGGCAGTGTTGATAGACGCAATTGGAACGTAGTATTGGCGCTCGGCGTACGGCGCAGACACATAAGGATTACTCACCATGACCGACCAAGCCGCCCAAGGCGATACCACTGCAAGCTTCGACAACATTGTTTACGAGATTAACGGCCCGCTGGCGTTGATTACGATCAATCGGCCGGAAAAACATAATGCGATTTCTCTAGGGACCTTAGACGACCTGCTCAAAGCCGTAGATCTAGCGGCCTATGACGATGACGTGCGAGTGATCGCAATTACCGGTGCTGGCGGGAAGGCTTTCGCTGCAGGTTCTGACCTGTCCGAGGTTGTTGACCGCGACTTTAAGAAGGCCCTAGAGCCTATTGTTCAAGGTTTGGCGGACAAGCTGGAGCGGACACCCAAGCCCACAATCGCGGCCATTGATGGCATCTGTATGGGCGGTGGTTTGGAAGTGGCTCTTGGCTGTGATTTACGGGTGGCAACTCCCCAATCACGCTTCGCAACACCCGAGGGTAAGCTGGGCATCATTCCCGGCGGTGGTGCCACTGCTCGGCTACCCCGCATTGTGGGCCGTGGCTGGGGCATGGAGATGATGCTGATGGGAGAACCCATCGATGCGGATCGTGCCTTGCAAATTGGTTTGGTTACCCGTCTGGTGGCCAGTGAAGACCTCATTCCGGAGATTCAGCGTATGGCCGGGCATTTGGCTTCTTTTGCACCCTTCGTGCCACGCACCATGAAGGCCATGGTGCACTTCGGTATGGAGGCCAGTTTGGCCGGCGCGCTGATGTTCGAAAAATACGCCCAAGGTGCCTTGGTTCAGACTGAGGATAAAGCTGAGGGGATCAGCGCTTTCTTAGAAAAACGTACCCCGGAGTTTAAAGGTCGATAGGCGGAAGAACCCAGTGTCACTATTGTCCCGGAGCCGCTTTCTGGGACATACTCAATGCTCAATTTAGATAAGGAGGGGATCAAATGGCCGTAGATAAGTTCCCGGTGGAGGGTAGTCATATCATGATGTTTGCCCGGTCTATCGCCGATGACAATCAGATTTATTACGACGCAGATTATGCAAAGACTACAGAGCCAGCAGGGGTGATTGCACCGCCGACATTCGCTCAGTCTTCTGCACAGTTCGATCCGAACTATTTCTTGCGACCTAAGATCGGTGAAGATTGGTTCGGCTCCGGTAAGGAAGCCACCAGCATAAAGAAAAAAGAATCTTCAGGTGGTGGCGGAGGCGGCGGTGGTGGCCTGCACGCCGAACAGCACTTTGAATACCACCGGCATGTTGGGCCGGGGGATGTCTTAACCGCGGAAGTAAAACCGGGAAAGACTTGGGAAAAAGAAGGTAAGCGCTCAGGCAAGCTGGTCTTTACCGAAACCGTCACCGAATATCGCGACCAAAATGGCGAGTTAGCAATAACTGCGCGTGGCGTTGGTGTTCGTACCGAAAGACCAGTGGATCAATAGGGGGAAGCAATGGCACTTTCAGCAAGCAATTTAAAAGCCGGCGATACTTATACCGAATGTTTGGTAGAGGATCTGTCTCGAACCCAAATCGTCATGTACGCGGGCGCATCCGGTGACTACAACCCGGTTCATACCGACGAGAAGTTCACCAAGGAAGTAGCGGGTTACCCGTCAGTCTTTGCTCACGGCATGCTGACCATGGGTATGACCGGGCGCATGATCACCAACTATGTGGGTGATGGTCGTTTGACCAAGTACGGGGTGCGGTTTACTAGCCAAGTGTGGCCAGGTGACTCCCTGAATTCCACAGCTACCGTGGTCGACGTTACCG
>JAQWIX010000155.1 GCA_029248675.1 Pseudomonadales bacterium
CTGTATATTTATACAGTATGTCGCCCGACAGGATTTCCTAAAAGGCGAACCACATGCAATCTCTCAATGACTTGATCCACAGTTTTCACTTATACGCCGTCTGTGAGGCCTGTCAGCGACAAACCAAGCTGGACATTGAGAAGTTGATAAGCCAATTGGGGCCAAGCACCCAAGTGCATAAAATGCGCTCGAAGCTGAAGTGTCGGAGCTGCGGAACGCGCACCGAAGATTTACGGATTGTCTATGTGGGCAAAAAAGATCAGGAAGCGATATTTCAATACCGCCGCTGAGCGCGGTGCCAGCGGCAGTGCTCGGTAACCGTCTGCTAGAGCATCTCGGTATCCACCAAGGTAAGTCCGAAGCCTTCAACGCCCACATAGTCTACGGACCGTCCCGCAATCAGGCGGATCTTGCTCAATCCTAAGTCCCGCAGAATTTGCGCCCCAACTCCCACCTCCAGCCATTGACTGCGGCGCTCGTCTTCTCGGCTTTGGGACTCGAAGTCTTCCAAGGGCACCCCAACAAATCCCGTGCGCAGGTATATCAGCACACCACCCCCCAATGCCTCGATACGCTGCATGGCGGCGTTCAACATACTGGTCGGGTGCTCGTCCCCTTGGGCACCGAAAATATCCTCCACCAACTTTTCCCGATGAATACGCACCGGTACTGACTCCATAGCGTGGATGTCGCCAAACACCAAGGCGATATGCTCGGCGTCTTCGAATTTGGTTTTGTAGCCGTAGGCTTGGGCGTCACCAACAGCGGTGGAAATGGCGAATTCGTAGCTACGCTGAACCAACTGCTCCCGCTGCTGTCGGTAAGCAATGAGATCGGCAATGGTGATGATCTTAAGATTGTGCTCTTGGGAAAAGGCCATGAGTTCCGGCAGTCGCTGCACGGTGCCATCGTCATTTACCAGCTCTGCCAACAGCCCAACTGGCGGCAAGCCCGCCAATATGGCCAGATCGGTACCCGCCTCGGTATGCCCCGATCGCACCAGTACCCCGCCTTGCCGAGCTACCAAGGGAAAAATGTGACCCGGACGCACAAAGTCCTCGGCGCTAACATTGCTATTGGTCAGAGCCTGGGTAGTAGCCGCACGCTCTTCGGCGGAAATACCCGTAGTCAAACCTTCTTTATAATCGATGGAAACCGTAAAGGCCGTGCTCATGGGTGCGTCGTTGCGGGAAACCATGGGGTCTAGGTGCAGTTTGACCGCCTGTTCCTGCAAAATCGGTGTGCACAGAATGCCACTGGTGTGCCGAATCATGAAAGCCACAGCTTCCGGCGTCGCCTTGCTGGCGGCCATGATCAAGTCGCCTTCATTCTCGCGGTCGTCGTCGTCCACCACCATGACCATTTCGCCCTGACGGATGGCGGTAAGAGCCTCTTCGATGGTATTGAATGTGTTGGCTGTGTTGTCGTCGCTCATGGGTCTTTGCTCGGTCCGAATCGGGGCAGCAGATTAGCACAGCCATATATGTGCAAACAGTGAAGGCCGGAGCCTGAGGCTGACCCTAAATCGCTTTTTTGTCCCGAAGTTCGGCAACCTGATCGCCGTCCATGCCCAAAAATTCCATCAGCACAGACTCACTGTTGGCACCAAGGTCTGCCATGTCTGGCACGCTGGGCGCCTCCATGTCCTTAAAGCGGATGGGGGTGTGAAACTTAAGGGAGCGCTCACCCCACTTATCGTCACCCCACGCCAACGTACCCCGTGCCAAGAGCTGGGGATCGTTCACAACCTCTTCCAAGGTCTGTACCGGCGCACAGATCATGCCTGTTTCTTCGGCTATGGCGAAGATCTCGCGCTTGGTCAGGGTGCGGGTCCACTCTTCAACCACCGCATCCACCTCGTCCATGTTGCGCGCCCGGTCCTTGGTGCGGGCAAAGCGCTCATCGGTCTTGTACTGTGGTTGTCCCATGGCATCGCATAGGCGCTGCCAGTGCTCCCCGCGAAAACAGATCATGGCCACATGGCCATCCTTGGCCTCGTAGACGTTATAAGGTGCAAGGGCCATCCCGGTGTGGCGGTTGCCTGTACGGGCCGGCTGATGCCCCAACTGAAAGTAGGTGCCCAGCTGGGTGGCCAGAGCCGGAAACACACAGTCCTGCATGGATATGTCCACCACGGCGCCCTTGCCGGTTTGCTCGCGCTGATACAGCGCCGAGACAATGCCACCGTACAGATGCGCGCCGCCTAAAATATCGCAGAAGGCGGCCCCTGCCTTGGTAGGCGGGCTGTCCGGGCTGCCGGTCACGCTCATCACCCCGCTCATGGCCTGCAGGGTAATGTCCATCCCAAGATGATCTCGATAAGGACCGCTAGCCCCGTAACCGGTGCCCGCCGCGTAGATCAGGCGTGGATTCAGGGCGCACAACACATCACTGCCAAGTCCGTTTTCCGCCAAGGTGCCCGGAGAAAAGTTCTCCAGCACCACATCCACATGTGGCACCAAGTCTTTGATCATTTGCCGGCCTTCCGGGTGCTTGATGTTGGCGGTAATACACTCCTTGGTGCTGTTGAACATACGAAAAGGAAAGCTGGGCTTGGACGTGCCGCTGCGACCTCGCAGCGCTTCACCCGTGGGCGCTTCAACCTTAATGACCCTAGCACCGGCCTGTGCCAGCAAAAAACCACAGTACGGCCCGTTATAAACCTGACCAAAATCCAAAACCGTCAAACCGGCCAAAGGTGTTGCTGTTGCCACTGTCTACTCCCCGTTTTTATTCTCACCTTGCCCAAACTCTACCACCCTCAGTCGCGAGTTGGGCGACGGTGCCCGGAGAGCCCGAATTTTCTAGGGCGCGTCGTCGGCATCAGTAATGGCAAAGGCCACGAGGTAGTCGGATGTGGCCCCAATGGGCATGCGACTGTCCCCTCCGGCGGCGATGACAACAAACTGTTTAAGTCGGCCTTGTTCGTTGCGAACCACGTAACTCATAGGAGTCGCCGCACCCGGCGCAGGCAGGGCGTGCTTCCACAGCTCTTCTCCGGTATCCACATCGTAGGCTCGCAGGGCGCTTTCAAAGGCAGATCCCAAGAAGAACACTCCAGAGCTGGTCAGCAGCGGCCCACCCAGCTGGGGCAAACCGGCATTAAAGACGCCCTTCAACCATCCCGGGTATTGACCGTGGGGCTTTCGCCACTTCTGAGTTTGGGTGTTGAGATCTATGACTAGCACCTCGCCTAACGGAAAACCGCCACAGGGAATGAGGCCGATATAGGGGTCG
Source organism: Pseudomonadales bacterium (assembly GCA_029248675.1). Classification (GTDB taxonomy): domain Bacteria; phylum Pseudomonadota; class Gammaproteobacteria; order Pseudomonadales; family Azotimanducaceae; genus UBA4421. The sequence continues at coordinate 3,238 of JAQWIX010000155.1, forward strand.
AACATCACTTCACGGGCCACCGCGTAGCCGGTACCGGCCTGTATACCTACCTCAACCCGATCTGACACATCAAATGCCTGACGGAACTCCAGGTAGGCCTGCCGTTTGTCTTCCAAGGTCCCTGCAGGGTCCTCGTATCGGGCCATCAGCCCTTCCGGGGAAAGAGCGTGATCGAGCAACTTAGTACGCACGGCAATGCTGTTGGCATGCAAGGCGATAAGACCGCGCTGGGCATCCACGGCAACACCGCCCCAATTGGTTGCGCCGGTATGGCCGGGAAAGCCCACCGTCCACTGCTGAGTTATCGGAGTGTAGATATCCCCGATCTGGGACTCTTGCTCTAAGCCAGAACACAAACCCAAGGCGGACTGACCCGGCTGATAGGTTCGCGCAACCTGAAATGCCTCCGGCGGAAACGGCTGGGTAGGCGACAGGCGATCCTGCAACGGCCCAAATCGCGGCACCTGACGCTGCTCAACGTCGATCAATGGCACGCCAGTTTCCCGATTGAGCACAAAGACGAAGCCCATCTTGGTGCTTTGAATAAGTGCGGGCACTTGCTCACCGTTGAGCTGCAGATCAACCACCGAGGGCACTGACGGCACGTCAAAATCCCAGAAGTCTCGTTCTACGGTTTTAAAGCGCCAAACCAGTTCGCCGGTGCTACCCCGCAAGGCCACCACCGCGGCACCGTAGTAGGACAGATCCGGCCCATCGGGTCGAAAGTAATCTGGAGCCGGATTGCCCGTGGGCAAAAACACTAAATCCCGCTCATCATCTACCGCAAAGCCCGCCCACACGTTGGGAGTGCCCAAGGCATAACCGGCATCGCTGACCAACCCCGTGTCGTAATTGAAATCCGGTGGTGCCATATCAAAGGCCCAGACCAAGGCACCGGTGCGAGCATTAAAACCGCGTACCACGCCACTGGGGGCATCTAAACGCTGATTGTCAGAAATCGCGGAACCCACAATCACCACATCGCCTACCACCGCCGGCGGCGACGTTACTTGGTATTCGGCCGACCAAAGCAACTTGCCGACACCGGCCACCAGATCCACCTCACCGTTATCGCCGAAGCTGGAACACACCGCGCCGGTTATACCGTCAAGGGCAATCAGTCGAGCGTCATTAGTGGCCATGAACAGGCGTGTAGCGCAGTGGGATTGTGGTGAATCGACGTTTTGAGATGCCGGCTCACTCACCGGCCATTGAGCCAAGGATCGACAGTTAGCGTTGTTAGGAAACGGCCCGTCGCCCACCTGGGCATCGAACTGCCAAGACTCAGCTCCGGTCAGGGGATCCAAGGCCGAGACCTTGTTGTGCGGGCTGCACACAATCAGAAGGCCGTTGGCCAGAATCGGCGTGTTCTGAAAGATGGTGCTGGTGTCCCCGGTGCGAAATGACCAAGCCGGCTCAAGGTCGCTCACATTGTCTTTTGAAATCAGCGCCGCATCGGTAAATCGGGCACTGCCAGGACCCCCATAGCGCGGCCAGGGCGTGGTATCCCGGGACACCGCCGTCACGCCATCACCAGCCTGGAAACGAGAAAAATCTGTGGTGGCGCAGCTGCCCAGCAGTACGCACATCAACAGCCCAATTGAAAAATCTCTAGGACCGGCGGTTTGTTGGAACATAGACCAACCTCTTTTAACAGATGACCCACTGGATAAAACGGCAGCAAAGAACACATGCCGAAGGCGGCAATATCACAGCCGATTGAGGATTCTGGTACAAGCCAGAAAGCAACACAACGACCGGAAATACTAAGAAAACGCCCACCGTTGCGCAGATTCGATCTGCGCCCCGCCGACAATTTCATAGAAGACCGCCCCAGCAAACTACCAGCTAGGTGTCACAAAAAAGGGAAATGGCGCACCCGGTCAGACGCTGAACTACCGGTTCGGCGGTGGGAGCGCCAAATCGCTTACCAGCGATTTGGATTAAGCGACCACTGTTCGAGCCCTGCCGGTCTCTTTAAATGAATACCGGTGACGCACACGAACGCTTGTTTGCTTTGAGAGAAGGGAAATGGCGCACCCGGCAGGACTCGAACCTGCAACCCCCAGGTTCGAAGCCTGGTATTCTATCCAGTTGAACTACAGGTGCGCTGATACGTGCGACATTCCGCACGAGGAAAAGCATGGTGCACCAGCCGTTTACCAACCGCAAGCGCACGACCCGTTTTTGCTTCGCTTTTCGCTAACTTCTCAGCAATTGCCCCGGCACCGCCCCGCTGTGCTCATTATTGGTCAACAAAATCTCGCCGTTCACCACGGTGTTTAAAATACCGTCCGCGGTTTGCTTCAACCGCTTGGCACCGGCAGGCAAATCGTGAACCACGTCCGGCATCCGCGCCCCTATGGTCTTAGGGTCGAACACCACCAAGTCCGCAGCCATACCCTCGCGGATCAGGCCCCGGTCGTGTAGTCCCCACATGGTTGCGGTGTTGTAGGTGATCTGCTTCACCGCCTCTTCCAGAGTCATGGCCTGCTTTTCGCGAACCCAATAGCTGAGCAGGTGAGTTTGCAATGACGAATCCATAATCTGGGATACGTGAGCACCGGAATCCGAGAAGGTTATTACCGAGCGCGGGTGCTTCATCATATCCAGCACTTGCGACTGGTCTTCGTTGGCGATGGGCTGGCGGAAGAACATCTTCAGGTCGCGTTCCAGCGCCATATCAATCATCAGTTCTACCGGATGCACGCCCTTGGCCCGGGCCAGCTCGGCCATGGAGGGCTTGTCGTAGACCATATCGTCCAT
>JAQWIX010000035.1 GCA_029248675.1 Pseudomonadales bacterium
AAGGCTTAAAGGAAAGATAAATCCTTAACTATCTGATTTTAATGAAGTTTTTGGTCATAAATGGCGGAAGAGGTAGGAGTCGAACCCACCAGGCACGTAGTCGCGCCTCAACGGCTTTGAAGGCCGCGCACACCACCGGGAGCGATACTCTTCCGCCAGCGATTCTATGCTTCACGGTGTTGGATGGCTACCGGTCAACTAAGGGTTGATGTAATAGTTCAGTTTGTAAACGAAGCTGATCATAATCTTGGCTCAGTTTTTTCAAGGGGTTTTAACATGGCCGGTGAACTTCAAAACATCCGAGAACTAACCTGCGAACCCGATTTAACCCAGTTAGCTTCAGCCACTGGCTTGGCAGCAAGAGGGGACAGCGCTGCCCAAGCTGAGATTTGCGGTGCTATGTTATGGGCCTCTTTCGCAGCACCCGGGGCGATTCCTGGGGTTTTTTCAACCATATGCAGCGCACAAACTGGGCGGCCGGCCCGCGAGGTCAAGCTGGATGTGCCGGCCGTCATCATTCCTGAGGTGTTTTGGCGGATTTTTGAAGACACGCTGACTGGGCCAGAGGGTGGTTACGATGCCACATCCATTACCGTAGCGGTGGCGAGCCTCGGCGCCGCTTTAGACGGTGGGTATGCGGCATTGAGCGAGCAAGCTGCTATGGATCACCCCGGAGCCGATCGGGCGGAACTCAAGCCAATACCCCCTATGATTTCGCTGGCCGAATTGGGGGGGTTACCCGATGGCAGCCTGGCTCGGGAACTACTTAGTATGTGGGTGGACAATGGGTTTGATCCCGAGGTGCTGGACCGGGATGCTATTGGCCTTGGGACCCTTAGCCCGGCCCTTAGTTACCTGAACACGCGCATTCTGCAGATGCACGACGTTTGGCATTTGGTGGCGGGGTATCAAACCACCAGTCTCCATGAGATGGCGATTTCCGCCTTTCAGTTGGCTCAATTCGGTCACAATTACTCAGCGATGTTCCTGACAACGGTCTGCACCATGAGCCATCTGCGGCAGCCTCAAGGGTTTGGTCTGTTGCTGCAGAATTTGTCCGAGGCTTGGCATCACGGTGCTCAATGTCCTCCGCTGATGGCTGTTGACTGGGAGCAGGAGTGGAGCCAAGACATAAAGAGCTTGCGCCGCAAGCTTGGTATTGAGCCGTTTGCGGGCAGCCTCCCTGCGGACTTGCTGGAACAACTGGCGGCAGCAAGCCCATGATGTGAGAGGGCTAATCTTCGGAGCAAAAGACAAATGCCCAAAGTACATCGAACGCGCCGGCAGCGGTAACGGCTAATGAGACAGGCTCTCCGTGGCCTGTTACTTGGTGTTTTCGTCCAATGTTCTGGTTTTAAAAGTTGTTGCAGTTCGCACGGTTGGGTATACAGTCTCAAAATGCTATCAACTTTTGGAGGACGTATGGCCGACAACGTCGCCCTAGGCCCACTCAATACAGCGAATATGCAGCGCGCGGCCACGGATAAATCCTTGGCCATCAAGCAGGTCGAGCAGTCCTTCGACGCCGCCAGCAAACGAGCCGTCGACACGTCCTTGGATGCGGGGATCGAGGTTCTGTTGAGCGACCGGCCTGCAGCCTCTGTAGACCCTACATACGAAAAGCTTGGCCCTCAGGCTCGCCGAAACGGATAGGCGAAGGGCAATATCCCCGGCCTCAAACGAATAACCCGCTTCAACGCGCCCTCAGCTAGACAAAATCCATTGGGCGGAGAATGACGCGCTCATTGCCTTGACGCCGGGTAAAGCCCTTGCCGTCAAAATACTCCAACACTTCAATAGCCACATTGCGCCCTATGCCGGTTTGGTCTCTAAAGGCCTTGACGGTCAGGCTGCCGTGATGGTCAACCATGGTTCGTACCACATCAGCGATGGATTGCAGCCGTGTGGGCAGATAAAAGCGATGAGCACCAAGGTGTATCAACTTGCCGTGTTTCGTTAGTGCTATCAGCTGTTTTTCTAGGCCCGCCAAGGGCCGATTCAGTCGTTTGGCGAGGTCTCCTGAGCTGGGTGCCTGCATTTGATCCAGTTCGTGTTCCAGCGTATCCCACAAGGCTTGAAGATCCGGCGGAAGGGAATCGTCCCTGTTGGGAATTCGGTACAGGCCGCCGGATTGTTCTATACGCTGCTCTCGCAGTAGCTGGGCCAGAACAGCCCGCCGAATTTCAGGGTGAGCTCGGGCCAACCGACCTTCTTCTGAGTTAGCACCTAGGTTTTTTGCCGTGGCAGAACCTGCGGCCTCAATCTGGGCTACCGCAAGCTCCTTGAGTTGCTGCCAGGCAGGTGGAGTCATTAGTCGGTCGCCGACTTTCAGTACAGGCTGGGCATCTTCCAATGTTTGTAGCTGAGTGTCGGATACATTCCATACCCCGCGAAATTGATCCCGAACCAAGGCGCCGCGATTCAGCAATGCGGCAAAGCTATGGTCTGGCGATGGTAGGGCGTAGTCGGCTACCAAGTTACGGTGCTGCTGGGTATTCCGTCGTCGCGCTTGTAAATCTTGGGTGAAGAGCACCTCGCCGCCGCCCAGTGTGGCATCCAAAGCCTGATCGCGAATCACCAGTCGATCTCCGCGGTGACAGGCCAAGGGTTCGTCGCAGACGATCTCAGCCCAGGTCTGGTTCTCTGGGGCTTCGGTATAGAGGGCTAGGCGTCCTGTGCTGTGGCTGGTGGCGTGATAAACATGTACCGGCATCCAGTGTTTTAGCGCACGGGGGAAGCTTGGGGCGCGATCCATTTTGATGCTTACAGAGCTAAACCCCGGGCTCGGGTTGGCGCTGAGCCAGTGTCCGCGCTTCACGTCGCCCAAGGATAGGCCGACGATGTTTAGTGCACAGCGATCCCCGCTCTTGGCCACATCAGACACCTGGTTTTGCACATGCATCGAGCGAACGCGCAGCTCTTTGCCGCTGGGGAAGTGAAACAACTGATCCCCAACATTGACGGATCCGCAGTGCACGGTTCCCGTGACCACGATGCCGGCACCCTTGACTGTGAAGCCGCGGTCTATGGCCAGCCGAAAGCTCCCGTCACTTAATGATTTTTCTTGGGCAGCCGCGGTTTCTTCAAGGTGCCCAAGTAAGGTGCCATAGCCGTCTGGATCTTGAGCATGGGTTTGAAAAACCGGCGCACCCTGCAAAAAGGTTCCGTCCACTAGGGCATCGATTTCCCCCTGGCATTGTGCAAGTCGGGCATCGTCAACCAAGTCGCACTTGGTGATTACCAAGGTGCCTTGGCTGAGGCCCATCAAGGTCAGAATTTCCAGATGCTCCCTGCTCTGGGGCATGGGGCCATCGTCAGCGGCGATAACCAGTAGCGCGTGTTGCTGGGCGGCGACACCGGCCACCATGTTGTGGATAAATTTCTGGTGTCCGGGTACGTCAACAAAGCCTAGCTTGTCGGTGTAGGCAAAGCCTAGGTCAATGGTCAGCCCCCGAGCTTTTTCTTCGGCTAGACGGTCTGTGTCGACGCCAGTGAGTGCCTGAACCAATGTGGTTTTGCCATGATCAACATGGCCAGCCAAGGTAATAATCATGGCATCAAATCGAGGGACTGAATGTTGATGATTAGCTCGTCCAAAGGATCAGCGCCGCGCATATCCAAAATGACCTGATCCGCTTTAATGCGACCAATAATCGGTGTTTTGCAGCGTCGCAAAGCATCTGCAAGTTTTTGTGCGCTAAAACTGGGGTGCTGCAAGATGACACCAATGCTGTCGATGGTCTGGTCGGGGAGGGCACCACTACCAATTTGTGCTTCGCTCTCGATCAGGGTGCCGGTGAGTTGTTCGGGCAGGCCCTCTATCAGCTGCTTTGCCCTTGACCGCAATGCGTCTTGGGACAGAGTTAGGGTTTTGAGCAGCGGCAAATGCTCCGGCAGCTGCTGGGGCTCGTTGTACAGTTTAAGCGTGGCATTGAGGATGGCCATGGTGACCTTGTCTGCACGCAACGCCCGTTTCATTGGGTTGCTGCGGATCTGTTCAATCAGCTCTTTACGTCCGGCAATAATCCCGCACTGTACGGAACCTAGCAGCTTGTCGCCGCTGAACGTGACGAGGTCCACTCCCTGATCCAACACACTTTGGGGGGTCGGTTCTTTTGGCAGTCCCCATTGGCTTAGATCCACCAAGCTGCCGCTGCCCAAGTCCACGCAGCTCGGTATGCCGTATTCCTTGGCCAACCCCGCAAGTTCAGGAGCCTCCACCGATTCGGTAAAGCCCTCAATGTGATAATTGCTGGGATGAATCTTTAGCAGCATCGAAGCGCTGCCAGCTACAGCCGCGTAGTCGCTCAAACGAGTTCTGTTGGTGGTGCCCACTTCCACTAAATCACAGCCAGCTCGGCTCATCAGCTCGGGCAGCCGAAAGCTGCCGCCAATTTCCACCAGTTCTCCTCGGGATACCGGTACCTGTGCTCTTAGGCCAAAGGTGTTGAGTACCAGCATCAGTGCCGCCGCGCAGTTGTTGACGATGGTCACGGCTTCACAGTTTATAAGTTCGCTAAGCCGCTGCTCAACAACGGTTTCCCGCTGGCCGCGGACGCCTTTAACAAGGTCGTATTCCAGGTTCATTGGTCGAGTAACCAGGGGTTCTACGTCTCGCCAAAGTGTTTGACTGAGCAGCGCGCGCCCTAAATTCGTGTGGATGACGGTGCCGGTTAAATTGAAAACTGGGGTGTAGTCCGCCTTTGACAGGCTTTGCGTCAGCGCCTTGGCATAACCTTGTGCCTCGACTCCCCAGTCCGGTACGACTCGTTCCGTTCGCATGGTCTGCTGTAGTTCGCGCAGCTTGGCTTTTACCACTTGGGTCCCGTGGCATTGAATCAAATCAGCGATCGCAGCGGACTGCAGCAGCGATTCAATGGCGGGTAAGTCGCGAAGCTCTGGCATAGGGTTCCCTAGTAATTGCTCAGCCTGATCTGTGGCAGCGAGCTGACGTTAAACGGGATCATTTATAGCCAAGCCATGACTATGATGCGAGAGAAATGTGGTCTTTTCGGTAGAAGCTTGCCCGGCGCCCGGATGACAGACAGCCCCATCTGACTCTCGGGCGGAGTTTTCAGTATAGTTTGTTGTGTTCGGCTGGCCCTAAAACAGGCTCATTGACGGTTTTCGTGGGGCACAGCCATGTCACTTTATTCATGGTTTAAGAGAACTTCACATATGGCTAATTCTTTGGGTTCGGTTGCGTTTGTTGGCTTGGGCGTCATGGGGTTTCCTATGGCAGGGCATTTGGCGAAGAGCGCCAGCGCTGTAACCGTTTATAACCGCAATGCCGATCGTGCTAATCAGTGGCTTGAATCTTACGGTGTCAGACCTGCAAGGTGCGCTACCGCGTCAACGCCGAAGGAAGCAGCAGCTGGAGCTGATCTGGTATTTGTTTGTGTGGGGAACGATCACGACGTGGCCAGCGTAGTGTTGGGCGAAAATGGCGCCTTGGCTGGGATGCGCAGCGGATCACTATTGGTTGACCATACGACAGCGTCCAAGCGCTTGGCCCAAACGCTGGCCGATGCCTGCAGCGAAAGGCAGGTCAGTTTCTTAGATGCACCGGTCTCTGGTGGGCAGGCAGGGGCCGAAAATGGAGCGCTGACGGTAATGGTTGGTGGCAGCGAAGCCGACTACGCCCGCGCTCAACACTATTTCGATTGCTTTGCAAAAAAACACGCCCTCATGGGTGATGTAGGGGCTGGCCAGCTCACCAAAATGGTCAATCAGATTTGTATTGCCGGTGTGCTTCAAGGTTTGAGCGAGGGCGTACATTTTGCACAGCAAGCCGGTCTCGATGTGGACAGCGTTGTGGACGTGATTTCCCAGGGAGCTGCCCAGAGCTGGCAAATGAACAACCGGGCAGAAACCATGGCCCGGGATGAATACGAATTTGGCTTCGCGGTGGATTGGATGCGCAAAGATCTCAACATCGCGCTGGAAACGGCTCGGGAGCTGGACGCTCGGCTTCCTCTGACCGCCTTGGTGGACCAGTTTTACGCTGATGTTCAAAGTTTAGGCGGCGGCAGATGGGATACGTCGAGTTTACTCCGACGACTGAAGTAGGCTGGTGAGCGTCTGCCAGAAGAATCTGTCTGGAGATGTGGTCCCCAGATTGAGATCCCCAAGCTAGAGCTATTGCTCGCATCAGAATCCTTTATCGGAAGGCCGGAACGGTGCGTTGGCGGGATGTGTTGAAGCTGTGCTGTGACGCAGTGCTCGGGGAGAGGCTCGGAACAGAACAGCGCAGGCAGGCCTGCGCTGTTGGCATCCGGCCTAGCGGTTTTCGACGTTAACGAAATCTCGCTTAGGGCTTCCGGTATACAGCTGGCGGGGCCG
>JAQWIX010000036.1 GCA_029248675.1 Pseudomonadales bacterium
GCCCCCCAGCGGTTTAGGGCACCAACGAATTCGCGGAAATTTTTCGCCCGCATGTATTCGATGCTGCCAAAGTAGGGGGCCATGCCGGGTTCCAGCCAAGCCGCGCGCAGGGCAAAGGCGTATTTTTTGGTTTCAGCGATCACCGGGCCATGGCGGGTAAACTTAAGCTGCACGGGCCGATCCTTGCCGTCTTTAACCGCTACAGATTCTGTTCGTTCGACGAAGGGTTCAACATCGCCCTGATACCGATACCCCCCGCGTTTCTTCTCGTAGACGTAGAGGTCCTCCTGATCGATTGGGAAGATCGTCAAGCCGAAGGCTATGCGGTCGTTGTGTCCAATTGAGATGCCGGGCAGGGCGGGCTCGCCCGCACCGATAACGTTGATGCCCGGGCCGTTCAGATGTGCGACGTAGCGCAACGACGGTACCGCGTGACTGCGATGAGGGTCATCGGCCAATATGGGTCGGCCAGTGGTAGTACGGGATCCGGTGACCACCCAGTTATTGCTGCCTACGTCTAAGTGATGGGCGTCGTGGCGTGCCCGATCCATCAAGTTGGCTAGATGCTCTTCGGCAGGTAACTGGTTGAAGTCCACAGGTGCGGTGGCCAACAGGTATTTGTTCAGCACGTTGTCCGGTATCACGCAGGGGTCTAAGCCCGCTGGTGTTTTGGTTTGCCACTGAGGTTCCAAGGTCAGCCATTGGGCGGCCAGATCCAGTTTGTTTTCGCAGGCGAGTCTTGCGCGCCAGGTCTCGGTAATGACGTTACGCCATAGACCATTGCTGCGTATACGGACCACGTCGTCGGCGCTCCAAAGGCTGGGTTCGTAGCCCAACATGTCGAATTCCACGGGCATCAGGTCGGGCCGTTCTTTGGCAACGTTGATAAAGGCGTTAATACCGGCGGTAAAGGATTCGGCGATCCGCTTGGCGTCGTTGCCATAGGCCAGCCATTCCGCATACATGTCGCCGCGATAAATGAATAGTCGAGCAGCCTTATCTTGTTCCAGATAGCTGTCGCCAAGAACCTCCGATAGCTGGCCGAGGCCCCGGCGTTTCCACAGGTCGATCTGCCACAGTCGATCCCGGGCTGCGTTAAATCCCTGAACAAAAAACACGTCGTAGTGATCGTTGGCGTAGATATGGGGTACGCCGTATTGGTCGACGATGATTTCCGCTTCGGCGCTAAGGCCAGCAACCGAATACTCGATGCTATCGCTGGGCGCGGCCACGCAGACGCCTGCAAAGCTGGTGACTAATAAGCAAAGGGCAAATAGGCTGTGTGCTCGCGTGCTGCTAATCATCGCATTTCTCTAAAGGAAGTGAGGGCAAACAATATCAGGCTATGACATTGGTTGCGTAGTGTTGATACCTTTCGTTAGTTGGTGATATCCGTCTCCTGTTGTTGGCATACTTATGCCGTCAATCCACTCGGAAAACACCATGATTTCCCTGCTGCTCTTGTTTTTCACCATTGCCATTGTCACCTCGTTCCTTTGCTCTCTATGGGAAGCCGTCCTGCTGAGCATCACGCCTTCCTATGCTCAGATTCAGCTGCAAAAAGGCACTTGGCTTGGGCGTCGCCTACAAGAATTTAAGGAAGACATTGACCGTCCGTTGGCGGCGATTCTGACTCTAAACACCATCGCTCACACGGTAGGTGCCATTGGAGTAGGGGATCAGGCGTCGAAAATATGGGCGGAAGCCCACCCCCTGATTACGGGTTTGGTGGTACCAGCGGTGATGACCTTGGCAATCCTCGTGCTGTCGGAACTGATCCCAAAGACCTTGGGTGCGAACTACTGGCAATCCTTGGCCCCGGCAACCACTCGCGCCTTGGTATGGATTATTCGTCTGCTTGGGCCACTAGTCTGGTTCAGCCAATTGATCACCAGCAAGTTGAAAAAGAAGGAAGTGGGCAGCGCCTTCAGCCGCAGCGACTTTGTGGCTATGGCGGATATCGGAGCCCAACACGGTATTTTCGAGGAGCAGGAATCCGAGATTATTACGAATTTGCTGAAGTTTCGATCGGTTCGGGCCAGAGACGTTATGACTCCCCGAACCGTGGTGCGCTCGTCCAGCGCTACCGAAACCCTAGGGGAGTTCTTTGATAAAAATCGAGAGCATCGCTTTTCCCGGATACCCCTATACGAAAACGAATCTCGGGATCAGGTCATTGGCTACGTGCTAAAAGACCAGATTTTGGCAGGTATGTTAGACGGTGATACCGAAGAACCCTTGGTATCATTGAAGCGCGAAATAATCGCCGTTCCCGAGGACTATCCTATTCTGGAACTGTTTAACCGCTTCTTGAGCGCCCACGAGCAGATTGCCTTGGTAGTGGATGAGTTTGGTGGCACTGACGGTATCGTCACTATGGAAGATGTTATCGAAACCCTGTTGGGCGTTGAGATTGTTGACGAGTCGGACAGAACCGTGGACATGCAGGTGCTGGCGCGGCGCAGTTGGGAACAACGTGCCCGGAGAGTGGGCTTGATTGTGGAGTCAACACCGGAGCCTGAGAGCGACGGTGAGGGCGAAGTCGAAGGTGAGGGCGAGAATGAGAATAACGACGCAGTCCGATGACTTGGCCGAGGACGCGGTTAGTTGCACGGACTTCTTGCCGCTGTCGAGATATGGTCTAGGCCAATGGCTAAAAAGCAAAGCATAAAAAAGCCCTCTATTGAGGGCTTTTTGTTTAGAGCCGCTTAACGAGGGTTTAGTCCCAAGTTAAGGCGCCGCCGGTTTGGTAGTCGGTGACACGGGTTTCAAAGAAGTTCTTCTCTTTCTTCAAGTCCATGATTTCAGACATCCATGGGAACGGGTTCTTAACACCGGGGTACTGCTCGGCCAAGCCAATCTGCGCCAGTCGGCGATTGGCAATGAACTGCAGGTATTCTTCCATCATGTTGGCGTTCATGCCCAGCACGCCGCGAGGCATGGTGTCCCGAGCGTAGCCGACCTCTAACGTTGTGCCCTCCAAAATCATGCTGCGAGCTGCTGACTGCATTTCTTCGTCCCACAGATGCGGGTTTTCCAGCTTGATTTGGTTGATCACATCGATGCCAAAGTTCACGTGCATGGACTCGTCGCGCAGGATGTACTGAAACTGCTCAGAGGTTCCGGTCATCTTGTTGCGTCGGCCCATGGACAAGATTTGGGTGAAGCCGCAGTAGAAGAAAATGCCTTCCAGAACGCAGTAGTAGGCGATCAGGTTCTTCAGCAAGGTTTTATCGGTATCAACGGTGCCGGTGGTAAAACCGGGGTCGTTAATTTCTTTCGTGTATTTCAACGCCCAAGATGCTTTTTCAGCCACTGTGGGAACTTCGTGATACATGTTGAAGATTTCGCCCTCGTCCATGCCCAGTGACTCAATGCAGTACTGATAGGCGTGGGTGTGAATGGCTTCTTCAAAGGCCTGACGCAGTAGGTACTGACGGCATTCCGGGTTGGTGATTAGGCGATAAATGGCCAAAACCAGGTTGTTGGCTACCAGCGAATCTGCGGTTGAAAAGAAACCTAGGCTTCTTTTTACGATAGTTCGCTCGTCGTCACTAAGACCATCTTCAGATTTCCACAGGGCGATGTCTGAGGTCATGTTTACTTCTTGGGGCATCCAATGATTGGCGCAGCCGTCCAAGTACTTTTGCCATGCCCACTCGTATTTGAAGGGCACCAACTGATTCAAGTCGGCTCGGCAGTTGATCATGGCCTTTTGATCCACGGTAACCCGCTCGGTGCTCACTGGTTCGTCGTCCACTGGCGCGACTGTTTGTGCCGGTGCCGATTCAGCCGCTTGCTGGGCAGCCTGTTGAGCCGCTTGGGCTTCTGCTGCTGCCTGCTGGGCCGCAGCTTGCTGTGCCGCTTGGGCTTCTGCTTCCTTAGCGGCGATCGCTCTTAGAGCAGCTTCTCTTTCGGCAGCGGCCTTGGCTTCTTGTGCCTCTAGCGTTTGCTGCACGGCGGCGCCAACAACCGCCTGATCGGCCGGACTGCTGGTTGGTGTGTCTTCGTAATCGTCCCAACTTAACATCGTGGTACTCCTAATAAATAATTTTGTTCGCTGATCTGTTTTTCTAGCCAGACCCGCCTACTGGCAGGCCTCGCAATCTGGGTCGTCTAGCGAGCAGGCCATGGGCACTGGCGCTGCTTCGCCTAAATCAATGTCCATGGCCCCTGTTTGGGGCTGCACCGGGGCCTGCTGAGCTACTGGCTCTTGCGCCGCGATCGGTGCTGCAGGCTGTGGCGCAGCGGCTTGTTGAGCCGCAGCAACATCGGCGCCGGAGGACACCGCGTTCAAGGTGCCTTTTTCCAGCGTCGATTTCTCGGTGCTGGTGGCGCTTAACGCTCGCAAGTAATAAGTAGTCTTTAAACCACTTAACCACGCCATGCGATAGGTGATGTCGAGCTTCTTTCCAGAAGCGCCGGCAATATATAGGTTCAACGACTGGGCCTGGTCGATCCACTTCTGTCGTCTGCTGGCCGCATCTACCAACCAACGAGGCTCAACCTCAAAGGCAGTAGCGTACTTGTGCTTCAGATCTTCCGGGATGCGCTCAATGGCCTGCAAGCTACCGTCGTAGTACTTGATGTCATTGACCATGACTTTGTCCCACAAGCCCAAGGCTTTGAGGTCACGCACCATGAAGGGGTTCACAACGGTGAATTCGCCAGACAGGTTCGATTTCACGTACAGGTTTTGATATGTGGGCTCGATGGACTGCGAAACGCCGGTGATGTTGGCTATGGTCGCCGTGGGCGCAATGGCCATGACGTTGGAGTTGCGCATGCCCTTAACCTGCACCTTGGCGCGCAGGGCGCTCCAGTCCAGTCGGGCAGACATATCTACGCTCAAGTAATCGGCGCCGCGCTCTTGCTGCAACATCTTCAGCGAGTCGATGGGCAGTACACCCCGACTCCACAAGGAACCGGAGAAGCTCGCGTAGGCGCCACGTTCTTCCGCTAGGTTGCTGGAAGAGTCGATGGCGAAGTAGCTGATGGCCTCCATGGAGGAATCGGCAAATTCGACGGCTTCTTGGGAGCTGTAGGCAATGCCCAGCTTATACAGGGCGTCTTGGAAGCCCATGATGCCCAGACCTACCGGACGGTGACGCATGTTCGATGTGCGCGCCTGCTCTACGGAGTAGTAGTTGATGTCGATGACGTTATCCAGCATGCGCACAGCGGTGCGGATGGTGGCTTCCAGCTTCTGCATGTTCAGCTCACCATTCTCAACGTGTTGAGGCAGGTTGATGGAGCCTAGGTTACATACGGCGATTTCGTCTTTAGACGTGTTCAGCGTGATCTCGGTGCACAGGTTGGACGAGTGCACTACGCCCACATGCTGCTGGGGTGAACGTACGTTGCAGGTGTCCTTGAAGGTAATCCATGGATGGCCTGTTTCGAACAGCATGGACAGCATCTTGCGCCACAGTTCAGCGGCCTTAATGCGCTTGAACAACTTCAGCTGGCCGGTGCGGGTTTGTTCTTCGTAGGCTTCGTACCGCTGTTCGAATGCTCGGCCATACAAATCGTGCAGGTCCTTGGCGTCCGCTGGCGAGAACAGTGTCCAATCGCCATCTTGGGCTACACGCTTCATGAACAAGTCAGGAATCCAGTTTGCGGTGTTCATGTCGTTGGTACGACGACGATCATCGCCGGTGTTTTTACGCAGCTCTAGAAATTCTTCTATGTCTAGGTGCCAAGTCTCCAAGTAGGCACACACAGCGCCCTTACGCTTGCCGCCTTGGTTTACCGCTACGGCCGTGTCGTTGACCACCTTCAAGAACGGGACAACACCTTGGGATTTGCCGTTGGTGCCCTTGATGTAGGAGCCCAGTGCTCGCACTTGGGTCCAGTCATTGCCCAAGCCGCCAGCCCACTTAGAGAGCATGGCGTTGTCTTGAATGGCGCCGTAAATGCCGTGCAGGTCGTCGGGTACCGTGGTTAAAAAGCACGAGGACAGTTGGGGCCGAAGTGTGCCGGAGTTAAACAGAGTTGGTGTTGAACTCATGTAATCGAAGGAACTGAGCAAGTTGTAGAACTCAATGGCTCGCGCGTTGCGATCGTCTTCCTGAGCAGCCAAGCCCATGGCCACACGCATGAAGAACACCTGAGGTAACTCAATGCGCACATCGTCCCAGTGAATAAAGTACCGGTCGTACAGGGTTTGCAGGCCGAGGTAGGTGAATAAGTGATCGCGTTCCGGCAGCAGGGCTGCGCCCAGCTGATCTAGGTCGTACTCATTCAGCTGAGGATCCAGCAACTCCAGCTCAATGCCTTTCTGAACAAAACTCCTCAGTGCCAGCGGGTAGCATTCGGTCATTTGCCCTTGGGTCGCTGTATGGGCTGCCCCGGTGCCGTGAATGTTCAGGAAGGTCAACGCTTCGGCGCGCAGCTCGTCCAGCAGCAGGCGAGCACTGGCGTAGGTGTAGTTCGGTTCTTCCTCTACCAGCGTTCGAGCGGTGATCAGAATTGAGGTGGCCACATCGCTGGCAGAGATGCCGTCATACATGTTCGCCATGGCTTCATTGATGATGCGGCCCGCGTCCACGTCGCTTAGATTTTCGCAGGCTTCACCCACGATGGTTTGAATTCGAGCGATATCCAACGGGCTAGTGGTGCCATCAGCGTTGACTACGTTGATGCTTTTGACCACCTGCTCGGTGTCCGGATCTAGGTCTTGCTGATGGCTTCGTTCTTGAGCGCGCTGTTCACGGTACAGTACGTAAGAGCGAGCTACTTTCTGCTCACCAGAGCGCATCAGCGCCAGTTCTACTTGATCCTGAATTTCTTCGATGTGCAGGGTGCCACCTGAGGGCATACGACGCTTGAAGGTGGCGGTCATCTGATCTGCCAACTCTTGTACCAGTTCGCGGATACGCGGTGAGGCCGCTGCCGTACCGCCTTCCACAGCTAAAAAAGCCTTGGTCATGGCCACAGAAATCTTGTCGGCGGTATAGGGCACAACCGTGCCATTGCGCTTGATGATTTTCAGTTGTCCCGGCGCGGTGGCCGTTAGAGAGGGGGATAGCGTGTTTTGATCTGCTGGGTTGCCTTGGGGATTAGCCTGGCCTAAGGGTGTGTCCACCGATGTTTCGGTTTGCATTGCTGTGATTCCTCTCTTTTTATCTCGTCGTATCTTTGCTGCAGCCACGATCCGCGCTGGTTGTCCGCGGTTGGCGATGGCTTTTCTTGTTATTTTTCTTACTATTTTTCTTGGCTTTAGCGCTGAAAAGTGTGGGAAACGTTCTTTTTCAGAGCTAAAACTAGACTCGGTCTAATTTTTTATGTGGCCTAAAAACCCAACATATAGGGTTTTGCGGAGCCGAAGACACAAGATAATGGGATCGATATTTCTTTGCAAGGAAAAGTCTGTGGATAACCTGTGTGCAGCTTGGACCTGTGGGCCTATTGCCTGTGGATAGGTGCAATTAGCGGCAAAGTGAGGCGTCTTCGCGTCTTTTTTGCTGCAAACCAGTGCTGACAGCCCTCAGCTTTTGGCTTTAAGCTGGCCGGATTGCGTGTTTTGAGTCGTCGGCCAAACTAGGCTGATGCCGTGGATCAACGTGGCCCATGCTGAGCTGTCCATTAATCA
>JAQWIX010000164.1 GCA_029248675.1 Pseudomonadales bacterium
TGCCTAATACAAGCGCCTGACCAGCACGACACCCGGGTGAGGTATGCCATAGGCAAAGGTACCGGGGCCGTATTCCTCGTTTCGAATACCCCATGCATCTACGTGCTGGCCGTCTACATCCCGCAGCAGGGGATAGGTTAGTCCCCACTCAGCGTGAAACTGCTGAATGACATCGGCTTCGTCATAGGTCATGCCGCCGACGTTGACGCCAATGGCTTGGAATTTATCTTGTATATCACTCAGTTTCACGAACTGACGCATGCAGAATGGTCACCAATCCACCGAACGGTTGAAAACAAACAGCAGGCCTTTCGATCCCATCAAGGTGTCGAGATTTTGAACCTGACCACTCTGATCACTAGCGGACAGTAGCGGCACCTTAGTGCCCACGGCTGGTCCCCACGCAGCCGCGTAGTCAGATTCAGCGAAGCTGAACTGAGTCATTGCAGCCAGCAATACGACTAGGGCTGCTTTTTGTAAACCGGCGATCCACGTGGACCGTTTTGAGGCGCTCTTCATTGTCTCCCTCCTCAGCTGTTCAGCTAACTTCCGAGTCTAAAGCGTTTATCCAGCTTCGAAGCTCTTGATTCAGTCTCGAAGCTCTTAACTCAGTCTTGAAGCTATCACCTTTTGCCGAAAGATAAAAAGACCATCAGCGGAGCCTGTGGAACCAGATCACGTTTTTGACCGAGGAACGTCATCACTCCAGAGAATCGAAACAAGGCGCATTCCCTGCACCGAGGCTAGGACCTGAGCCGCTGTCAGTGGACTAAGGAGCCTGAATAGGGTTTGCGCGCACATGGGCCAGCATATCCGCGACAAGCAACGGCACCACATCGTCAGGCAGGTTATGCCCCATGTTTTCGTAGACTTTGAATTGGGCACCGGGGATGGTCGCCGCGGTATGCTCGCCGTGCTCCGGGACCAACAGCTGATCTTGGGCACCATGCAGAACCAGTGTTGGGGCAGTGATCTGGCTCACTCGCTCACTTCGGTCTCCGGCATTTAAGATCGCTGTCACCTGATTTGGCAGCGCGCTGGTGTAAAAGCCTAACCGTTCTAAACGTGCGGCTTCGTCCTCCGAGCTTTCATTCATATCGGACAGCGTATCCCGCTGAGCCCGACCTGGCGGTGGTAGGTGAGGTGCCCAAGTGGTGGACATAATGGAAACCAAAGACTGGGTTCTTTGAGGATAATCGTAGGCAACTATCTGAGCGATCATGCCGCCCATGGACGCCCCAATGACGTGGGCTCGCTGAATATCGAGTGCGTCCAACACAGCCACGGCATCGTCGGCCATGGCGGTTAAGGGATACATCGATTTCACGCTCCAGCCAAACTGATACTTCAGCAGTTGCCAACCCAGCCATAGCCGACCTTTGGTTGGAATACGTGACGACTCACCAACATCTCGATTGTCGAGCAACACCACACGATAACCACCGTCCACGAGTCCTTGAGTGATCTCTGGATTCCAAACTTTGTGGGACGCCGATAGACCCATGATGATCAGTATGGGTTCTGCCTCAGAGTCACCAACAACGCGATAGGCTATTTCCAGCTCACCGTTTGTCGTTCGTGACATGGGACCATCAGGATCGTAATCGGCCAAGCTCGCCCCACTAAAAAACAGCAGGCAGCACCATAGCCATGGCGAGACCCTGTGGCTGAACATTGGATGGCTGTCGACCTTCCGCATGGGAATCCTTTGTGAATTTGACCGCCCGGGAGGGTTCCCTGATTGCAGAGGATTTGCAAGGCAAAAAGAACGAGCTGAGGCTGCCTTTCAGGGCGGTGAGTCGAACAACTCTCGCTCAGCCAATATCGGTTAGCTAAGCACCATCTCCACAGCGAAATATATGTGTCTTAGGGGATTGTAGGTTGGTTAGACATGACTTAGCCTTCAACCAGAAGCTTTAATAATGCAAGTCATATGAAAGTTTCATGCAAGCGAACCAAAACCTGTCTCAAAAAAGGATAAAAAATGAAAAGGTTAATTGCTCTTATTTCCGCCGCCATCATCACCCTAGCGACCACTACTGTTCACGCCGATGACCATGCGGCACCGGCGAACATTGTCGGCTTTGTTTACAACTTCAACGTCAGTAATCCCGCTGGCGTGGTTGGTGCCCTGACCGATTATTGGAACTCTCCAACAGGCAAGAAAAATCCTGCCACGGCGATTCTGCGTCAGAACGTGAGCAATGGTGATGACCCAAGCACACATTCCGTTGCTGTGATCTACACTTCAACAGCGCAGATTGACGAAGCCAACGCAGTGAACAACGGTTCCGCAGACGCACAGCGTTTTCTCGCAGCCATGGGTGAAGCAGCCACGCTAACATCGGAAGCCATGTTCTTCAGCGCCGGGGTATCCTCTGGCAACCCAGCCATCGTACCCGGACCGGGTCGTTACACCATCAACACAGGCATCGCGGTTTCCGACCCAGCGGCCTACGTTGAAGCATGGCAAAAATACACTGCCGCACTAGACGGCAGCAGCTCGGCAACCAGTCTGTTTGTACTCAATGGCATGGGCCAGCAGGATGCCACCCACGCGGTCACTATATCCGCTAATAGCATGGCCGACTTGTTTCCACAGAACCCAGCAGGACAGGCTGCATTCGCTGAGTTGATCGACTCGGTAAAGGACATTCGTACGGTTGAAAACCGAATGATCTACGTCGACCTTGCCGTGTTCGGTAACGAATAAGAAAGCAACGATTAGGACGGCATGGGCTTTACCTGTGCCGCTCTCCACCCCTTTTGCGCAGGGGTCTGTATGTCCTGTTTGCCCCGGGAATACAGGACCCTGCCTAATTACACACGTCTCTCCGAGGAAAATAATGAAAAAACTGCTTACTGCCCTTGCCTGCTTGCTGCCATTTGGCGCCATGGCAGACACCCCAACACCCCCTGCCCCGGCAATAGCCGAAATCTTCGAATGCACATTAAATGAAGGTGTGAGCGCCGCCGATGTCGCCACCTTTGGCCGCAAAGACGTTCGAAGCTTCACTCGCAAGAATGAGGTGCCCATGCACGCGTATTTATGGGAAGCCATTGCCATAAACGATCCCTACAACGAAGCCGATGTGCGATGGGTCAATTACTACCCCACCTGGAGCGACTATTACGCGTCCAACGAGGCATTTAACACCAAGGGTTCCAAACTGGTAGAGAAGTTCTACTCCATGGTTACTTGCAACAAGCCAGTGATATTGGGATCTCAGGTCCTAACCTCCGAGCTTGTAGTTGCCGAGAGAAAACCTATGGTCGCCTCGGTGTGCAATCTTAACGAAGGCAAAACAACCGCAGATGGCGCTGCTTTCGTGGGTCGACTGATTGGCATGACCAATAGCCAGCAGGACAGCAACATCGGTGCCAGCATCATGACACCGGTCTTCGGTGTTTCTGGCTTCGATTACGTGTCAACGATTTATGGCACCACGGAAGACATGGCAGGCATGATGGATACTGTTAGGGATCGCACCTTACCCGCAGCCATGCAGGCCGCTGGCATGGCCCCGGTGGCAGAATGTGTGAACGATCTGCACGTATCCCACCTGATGATTCAGTTGGGTCAGTAGTTCAGTAGCGAACTGGTCTGATTGAGGCCGGCCCAAGAGCCGGCCTTTTTATGGTCGGCCTCTTATCTCAGCCATTTACTCCAGATAGTCTAAGCACCCAGTTTCCCTCAGTAGCTCGCGAAGCCCTGAACCGGGCGCCGTTTGGAGCAGCGACCTCAGACGCTGAAAACACTTCACCTGATACTTGAATGTCGGCTGCTGGAAGGTGCAGCCGGCCAGTTCAACCCGAAGCTCATCATTCCCAGCCTCAGCAGCGCTGGCATTAGCCTGCAAAAAAGGTAAGTAATAGCGGCCCGTAAATCTCAGCAGGTCTCCCACCGCCCCTCGCATATCGTCGAAGGAGTGCCATTGACCGTCGATTCCACTGCTGTCCTCAAGCCTGCGCACCCAGTCATACACACTGGGTACCGTGCTACGCATGATCAACATGGGCGTATGATCGCTGGCTAGGGTCTTGAGCTGGCCAAATAGGCCAAAGTCCGCCAGCGACGGCCGAGTACCGAAAAGGTATTCATCCCGTGTGGCAAAGGTATCTAGTATCGCCAGCAACTCATGAAATCCCTGCTCAATGATGGGTTTGTTTTGGGGGGTGCACCCTACCAGCGGCATGCGTCCAACTTGGCGCTGTCGGATGGCTTCTGCGGCCTGGGCAAGGGCCTCGCCCCGCAACCCCGGCGTGTTGTCGCTGATGATTTGGCGGGCACTGTATTGCTGGTCGATTTCCAGATCCCAGCGGTAGTGGAACATCATCTTGGTCACCCACTCATCAGCCATGTCCTCGATCAGATAGGACAAAAATGCCATGGCAGGATCGTCAGGAATTATCGATCGTTGACTGTGCCGATCTTCCAGCATTAACGCCAAAGGCGTCGAGTCCACATGCAAGCTGCCGTCTTCAGGAAGCTGCAAAATCGGGATTACTGGCGGGCCATCGTGTTTTATCTGAGCCCGGATCGCTGGGGTAATTTGCACCCAATCAAAAGGCAATCTTCGATAATGAAGAATGCCCCGCATCTTCTGGGAATAGGGGGAGCCGCCGCCCCCGTATAGCCGATATCGTGTCATAAGGTCTTCAGCCTCAAGAAAAAAACACCCGCACTAAGAATGACACTTGGTGGGTAGGTCCAGCGTGGGATTTCGGTCAAAAAAACCCACGGGTATCAGATGGAAACCGGTGTACTCCACCGGCATCACCGGCCAGTCTTCGGGTCTTGGCACGTGGGTTAGGGCCACGGTATGCCACATCACCAGATCACATTCGGCAATATCTCGCTGGTTTTTGGTGTACTCGGGCAGACCGCCACCATCGTGCATGACCGTATGCGCCCCTGCCGCGCTGAACTCACCCTCTGTATAAGGCGTCGCCCAGATGTGATGCTTGCCGAAAGCACCCCGCCGGGCCACGGCAGAGTCATCGGCAGCCAACAGTGAAGGCGAACCAACGGGCAGCAGCTTGTACGACACAGGCTGCCCCAATCCATTCAACGACTTGGGATTCACCACTTTCCAATTGCGGCTGCGCTCGGGAGCAATGTTGCGCTTAGCCAGGGATTCATCAGTCAAATGTCGGGAAACGGATTGGAACTGTGTGCCGTCTGGATTGGTATCGCTGACAGGTAACACCTCGATCTGGCTCTCATACAAGGAATTCGCGCCACCGTCTAAATCCCAGTCTAGGCGGAAACAAAAAACGTGCTGGTGTACCGGCGAGGCCAGTCCTTGGGCGATCAATGGCGACTGGCTTGGGTTGTGAGTCTCCGCCGTCACCGCACTAACGCCGACGATCCCAGTCAGCTTAATTTCCATTTGAATGGTGCCGTCGAGGTAGAGGTACCAATAAAAACCGTAGTCGTAATTACCGATGGTAAAAATCGAGCTGATGACCAAGCGCCGGGAACGGCGCACTTCGCTGGTTTGAGATTCGCTATCGTAGTGTTTCCATTGAATGCCGTAGTCTTCCTCGTGCATGCAGATAGCATTTTCTACGGACTTAACCTTGCCCTCCCAAGTCACCTGGTGCACATCGAAATAAAAGATCTCACCCAAACAGTCGCAGCCCAACTTTAACGAATTGACCAACATGCCCATGTTGTATTCCGACGCATCCAGTACGTGTTTCCACGAGTGCATGTTGTCGTTATCCCCATAGGGCACGATCATTTCCGACAGTGCCGCTCGATACAGAAGCGGTCGATCCTGCAGCGACAGCTGGTGCAAAACCAAACCATGAACAGGATGCATGGACACAGAAAACTCGTAGCCCTGCCACGATACCCGATACCCGTCCACCTGGAAGCTGGGGCCATCAGGCTGCACGATCTCCAGATCTTTCAAATCCGTCCGAGTGCTTTGCTGATGGGCCGAATCGAAACGGCCGGAATTCGGCGGCATGGGCACCACCCCAGAGTCTTCCACCAAGACCACTTTTTGATCGGTCACATCCACATGGCAAATCAAGCCGTGAATGGGCCGCGCGTAGCCATTGTCTGTGGCATCTTCCCGCAGGAACGCAATACAGCGGACTGCCCGATGCCCTTTAGGCACCTCGGCTGCCGGGTAACCGCCAGCAGGCCATGGATCAATTTGAATGCGCTTAAGATCTTCATCGGTATCACAAGAAATCCCGCGGGCTTTCACTGCTGCCAGCCACTCGGGATGACTTTTGGTCAGTTGAATCGCCACACCCAGATCCAAATAGCCATAGGGGGCTTGAGCCTCATTGGGCAATCGATCCAGACGGTCTACCTGTTTCTTCGTAAGATTCACCAAGACTTCGAATCCACCATCTGACCCGCTGTCGGTACCCAAAAACCGCACCACTCGATCTGCTGCCCTGCCAGCTTTTACGTCGGATTTCGCCGGTTCTTCCAGCCCCGAGGAGCAAAACACCGCACGCTCATCGCTGTGGGCTTGGCGGAATATGGCAACAGCTTCTTGAATTTCTGCTGCCGACAGCGGCTCAAAGGGGTTAGCCATTCGGTCTCTCCTGTTCTGATATCTGGGCGTTGCGATGCAATCTTTCTATTTAGCCTCTTTCCTAAAGACTTCGCCAGCGTCACCAGGCGGCCAAGAAAGGTCAGGATAGCGAGGCGTCCAGCGCTGCAGCCAGCGAGGCTCCGTTAAAAGGGTAACCCGCTCGTCAACCCCATACATTGCCGGGTAAACGCCTTCAGACGCTAACGAACCAGCTTGGATTTGCCTTAAGGTTTGCTGGAGTCGAACAACCGTATCCAGACCAAGCTCTGGCAGACCCACCCTATCGTCTCGGTGGGCACCGAATACGCGCAGAGTCGACCCGGCAGCGGCCTGCACTGTGACAGTACCCTGCAGATAATCCCCAAGATTGCTGTTGGGTAAGAAACCGTACAATTCCCCGGGGTACAAAAAATCCCCGGCGAACAAATAACCGGCTGTTTGGTCGAAGAGCGATATGGAGTCGTCGGTATGGCCAGGGGTATAGAGCACTCTCAGGCTTCGTCCCCCCAAGTCGAGTTCGCCGTTGGGCTCTAACCATTCGTTGATTGTTAGCGTGGGCAAAGAATAACCCTCCACCTGCCCGAAATGCTCGGTACTGGACAGGGGCAACTGACTATCCACTACCCTGGCCCTAAGATGGGGCAAGTTTACTAAGGCCGTATTCTCAAAGACCACATCGTCGCCTAAGTGATCGTAGTGCAGGTGCGAAGGCACAAAGGTCACGGGCAGGTCCGTCAGGCTCTCAACCACATGACGGATGTCACGCTGACCCGTGCCAGCATCGAAAAGCAGGGCCCGTGTGTCGCCGACAATCAGGTAGTTAAAATTCTTTTGGTAGTACCTCGGTTCACCGATAGCAAAGGTGCGCTGGTCTATTGTGTGCACAGTATAGTAATCATCAAACCATAGGGCCTCGTCGCCCTCATCCTCACGCGGCAGCATGGATGGCGGCCCGTCTTGAGTGATGGCGTACACGAAGAGATTGGTTCGCTGATCGATCAGAACAAAAGCTGCAACCGCCAGCCCCAAAGCCGCCAGAACAGCGCGCTTGAACAGTATGCCGGTGTCCGAGTGTTTTTCCGCCGTCGCCTTCTCTTCTCGCATGTCCTTCACCGCCTTTTCAGATCCTATGTTGGCCGACGAGGAAAGCCGCGCAGGCACTGCGCTCGATCATGCGCCACAACGGGATTTTGGCGCAACACGGCGGATCCTTGACGATTCCGCGGATCGGGCTGGGCATCAGCCGGGATCTAGCCTTGGATATGGGGGTGTATCAGCGCTTCGGTGACTTTCCATAGACGATCAGCGTCCGCCGAATCCAAGGCGTAATCCCGAACCCCTCCGCGAAAGTTCGGATCGTCCGCCACCTGGGCAATGTCACAGTCCTCTAGATACACGCCGCCCTTGCCAGACAACCCCGGGGCCGTCGCGGCGTAACACGATGTGGCAGCTCCTTGCACCAAAGTCTTGATACCACTGAGTGCCTCGTCTTCAGGGTTATTGGCCGATGTTTTGTTGGCCGCAACGAGGGCCTGGATCTCCTCTTTCGCAAGGTGCCGACCAAGCGGGGTCGCAATGGCACCGGGATGAACGGCAAAGGCTTCCACACCCTGGTCAGCGTATCGCTCATTAAGGCCAACGGCGAAGAGAATGTTGGCGGTTTTAGACTGGCCATAGGCTTGCCATTTTTCATATGGACGGCTTTGATATTGAATGTCATCGAATACCATCGGCGACATGCGGTGGGCCATAGAACTCAAGGCGATGACCCGGGCGGAGCCGGCCTTCAACAGCGCAGGCATCAGCTTTTGCGTGAAATAAAAGTGGCCTATGTGGTTGGAACCAAATTGGAGCTCAAAACCGTCTTCGGTCTGCCCATGCGGGCAGGCCATGATGCCCGCGTTATTGATCAGAATATCTAGGCTTTCATAGCGAGCTAAGAATTCGGCTGCTGATGCTCTAATTTTAGCCAGCGACCCAAGTTCAAGAAACATAACATCAGTGTTCTCATTACCCGTGGTGGCTACAACCGATGCTTTCACCTCGCCCGCAGCGCCTAAATTGCGGGCCGCGATTATGACTTGTGCGCCCTTGGCTGCCATGGCGCGCACGGTTTCGGCTCCAATGCCAGATGCCCCTCCGGTTACCAAAACACGCTTGCTGGACAAGTCCATTCCTGCCAGCACATCGTCGGCGGTGGATTGATGATTAAATTCAGTAGCCATAAGCACCTCACGCAGTAGATAAGTGTTGCAACGCTGGGTCGATTTCACCGGTCCAAAATATGGGACGTCGAATCCGACGAGACGGATCGTCTCGTTTTATAGTAGCAAGGTTATCAGGACAAAAGTAGCGCTAGAATGGCCCTAGGGCTTGGGCCACCAACTTACGAACGTAGGGCTTGGTCACTTTCTCAAAACGAATCAGGGCTTTGTACCAAACGGCCCCGTATAGGGTGTCGATTAGCAGATCAATGTTGAACCGCTCAGGGAATGTCCCCTGCTGCTGGGCGCGCCCCAACGCTTCACCAATAAACTGAATTCTTGGTGCGTAAATCGCCTCTTCCATACGGCGATACAGCGTAGCGTCTCGGTGAGCCTCAGCCAGAACGCAAATTGCCGCCTGCCGACAGTCGGTTCGACTGATAAGCCGACCAAAGGAAAGTAATGACGATTCTAGGTAATCTCTTGGTGAACTGTTGCCGTCGTAAGGAGTCAGCGGCGGTAACAACCGGTCGCGCCAAACTTCCAGCACCAAGTCAGCCCGGGTAGGCCACCAGCGATAAATCGTTTGCTTACCGACACCTGCCTGGCTGGCTACTTTTTCAATGGAAAAATCCACGTAGCCCGAGGACCCTAACAACTTCACCGTTGCATCGATAATGGCCTCATGGGAACGCGCGCTGCGCCGTTTCGCTGGAGAGATAGGTGGCATGTAACAGCAAGTCCGTGTTGTTTGACTGCTCAATTGTCGCACCAGATACCGGCGTTTTCCAAAGCGCATGCCTTTCGGCACTGGCGTTTACCGATCTATGGAACCGTTTAAGGGAAAGCAAAGACCCAGCGCTTACTGACGCTTGTAGTCGTAGATTATGCCTCGGGCCACGTGGGGTAGCGTCATAGCGCTGGAGCGTTTGTGATCTGGATCTGCGTTATACGCCTGCAGGGCCGCTTCATCTTTAAATGTCATGGTGAAGGCGACCCCAAAACTGTCGTCCACTACGTCACGGTCACTCATGATCGGCGTGCCCACATGTACCGCTTCGACCATTGGCAGGTCCTCCATGGATTGCACCGAATCTAAGATCGCATCCAAGGTTGCTTGGGGGGTATCCGGCTTCAGCCAGAATACGACGGTGTGATAAACCGTCGCACTGGAGGCCTGCACCGCAGACACCCAGAACACCAGCAAAAGGACGGTGGCGAGCAATAATCGGGAAAGCACTGGATAATTTTTGTTCATTTGTTTCCTTAAGGTGACAGTGGATGGCTGGATACGGCGCTGACCCTAGGCCCGCTGGGTGTCGGCGAAGGAGATGGGCAAACGCAGGGCTCGGTAACCACAGGCATTGCGAATAGCGTTAGCAATGGCTGCTGGGCCTGCGATCAAGGGCACCTCACCAGCGCCAGCCGGCGGAATGTCCGGCTGATCTATCACCAAGGTATCCACACTGGGCATATCGGACATGCGAGGTATGGCGTAGTTGTCGAAATTTGAGCTTTGAATGGTGTTATCGGCCACCTCAAAGCGTTCCACTAATGCCATACCGATACTCCAGCTCAAATTGCTTTCCATCTGGGCCCGCAGTTGATCGGGGTTCACAGCCATGCCCACATCCTGAGCACAGCACAGATGCAGTACTTTGATCTGCTGGGTTGCAACATCCACATGAACATCGGCGCTGATGGCCACATAACAGCGACCATCGTAGGTGCCACAGGCGTACCCTCGGCCGTAACCCGCACCGACAGGCAGCGCCCGTTTTTCACTGAGCTTACGTACCTGCCGCAGACAATTGGACAACCGTGGCCAATCATCGCTCATCTGGGAAATCTTGAAGTCGACGGGATCCACACCCAAACCCACAGCCAATTCATCCATGGCAGATTCTCGGGCGAAAACCGCTGGCCCGCAGTTCAGTGAACGCCAAACACCCAGATCAATCGGTAAATCCACGTCCTTGCACTCTATCCGTTGATGCGCGGCCTCATAGGGGGAAAGCGCGCCCTTGGTGACACCAAAGTCTCCGCCTAGACGAGCGATGGGTAATAGCCAGTTTGGCAGGCGCTCCCGAGACATCACCACATGACCGGTCACATAGCCATGCCACCAGTCCTGCAAATTACCGGCTTCGTCCACACTAATCCGCACCCGGTGAGAAGATGCTGGCCGACTACGGCTGGCCATAAATTCATCAGGCCGGGTCCACTGGACCTTAACCGGCCGATTGACTGCCCGAGCAAGCCTGACGGCATCGCGCTCAACCTCATAGTGTTCGCGCCCACCAAAGCCGCCGCCCAGGCGTTGTGGGTATACGACGACATCATCTTCGGACATCCCAGTGTCCATGGAAGCAAAGCGTTTAATGGCAAAGGGGTCTTGTGTTCCGGTCCAGATTTCCAGCTTGGGGCCATCATCCGTGTCGTTAAAGCGCGCGATGGCCACTCGAGCCTCTTGGGCCGCATGACTTTGCACTTGAACATCGAAACGCAGGTCGATCCCCCAATTCGCATCGGGACGGTGGGCCTCATCCACCAGCACATGCTCCAGATCACCTTCCGCCATGGCCGCATCCACATCCACCATCCGATCAATCTCTTGCTGATTGATCGGCTGCTGAAGATCCCACGTGACCTGAATTTTAGCCATGGCCGCGTCTACAGCGCTGGGCGTTTTGCAAACCACACCCACAAATTCACTTTGCTCCACCAGCGCCACGAACCCCTTGACCTGCTGAACCCCGGCAGTCGACACAGTTGCCATTCGCGCGTTACGCACCGGCGGCAGCACAGCGCGACCGTAAAGAACATCGTCCATAGGCACATCACCGGCAAAGACAGGTGCACCAGTGACCAAGGCCTGCATACCCAAGGGCTGGGCTGATTTGCCCACCTGCCGTTTCAGCCGAGATGAATCGAAGGTATAAAGAACCGGCAGCCCCTTATCCTCATCAAAGTCAATGACGGCGCCGTTGCCGTCGACCAACTCCCGATAGCTCAGCACTTGGTTTTCAGCAGTACGAAAACCGCCAACATCGTCGAGGATTGTGTCCATGGGCTTGCCGAGTTTGTCCGCTGCCCGCTGACGCAGGCTTTCCCGTAGATTCGCAGCCGCTACCGCGACCGGACGAGAGAAAGCGGTCAACGACATACTGCCCGCCGTAACAGCAAAAGGTGGCACATCGCTGGTGCTTGGCATCACCCCGTCGATCTCACTGACAGCCAGATTCAGCTCTTCGGCAACAATCTGAGCCAGTCCGGTATTGGCATTTTGGCCCATGTCCATGCGTGGGAAGTACATCCTGCACGAACCATCGGGCCGGATTTGCACCCAAGTCGCCGAAGTCTCGTTGTCTGGAAAAATAAAGGTTGGGGATACCGCTGCTGCTCGCTGCCGAAACAAATAAACCGCCGTCAGCCCACCTGCCACCACACCGGTGGCGGTCAAAAAACTGCGCCGAGACAATATGGCCATTACCCTATCTCCTTCATAACCACCGCCGCGGTCTTAATGGAAGCGCGAATGCGATCGTAGGTACCGCAGCGACACAGGTTACCGCTCATAGCAGTGTCGATATCGGTATCGTCTGGATCGGGGTTTCGCTGCAGCAGGGCTAGAGCCTGCATGATTTGACCGGACTGGCAGTAACCACATTGGGGTACATTGGCATCGAGCCAGGCCTGTTGCAGCGGGTGCAAACTGCCGTCTTCCGCGGCGAGACCTTCAATGGTGAGCACACTCTTGTCTGCCACGTCTTTGATTGGCACCAGACAACTACTCACAGGCGCCCCTTCAATATGGACTAAGCAAGCCCCACATTGACCTATGCCACAACTGAAGCGCGAGCCAGTCAGACCAAAATGCTCGCGCAGTACGGTCAGTAATGTCTCATCCTGCCAATCTTCCGCCACTTGGCGCGGTTCACCATTCACAGTGAGTTTCATATCGCTGGCCCCTCAACCCCGGTAATCTATACGAGACGCATCGTATCGTAATACAAAGAGCTGAGATTGCACAGATCGCCTGCTCCCCGAACAGCGGGCTCAGCAACGCTGCACAAGCCAGTCATTCGTAGATATCGAGATCCTCAGCCAGAACCACCTTACCGTCATAGCGTTCGCGCACCTCGGCCAAGGCCACCTCTTCTTCCAGGCCAAAAACCAACACGTGGTAAAGCACCAACAACTTGGGTTTGGCTCGGGACGCCAAACCTGCAAGCTCGTAACTGGTAGTGTGGTTGCTGCGGTGATAGTCCTGCCAGAAGGGTGTTCGCACGCTCAACGCTTGGTTCGACACGACCTCGTGTATCAAGATGTCTGCCCCAGCGGCCATAGCCTCGACCTTGGGGTCTAGAGCCGCATCACCGGAAATCACGATAACTTTGTCTGCTGTCGTAAAACGATAACCGAAAGCATTGGGCCAAGTTCCATGCTTAACGCCAAAGGCCTCAACTTTGACCCGATCATCGGTGTAGACCACACCTTCTTGAATCTCGTGAGCATTAATCTTCCAGCCTTCAGTGGTGGCTGGTTCCAATCCATAAAGTCGGTAGCGGTTATCTTCTCGCCAAGCCTCGGCCACACTAGCAGCCATTGCCTTGGTGCCCTCTGGACCGTAGAGCTCCAGGGGCTTTTCGCGTCCTTGGGTCCAACTGGTATAGACCAAGTCGGGCAGTCCCGCTGAATGGTCGTGATGCAGATGGGTTAAGAACGCTATCTCCAGATCCTCGACATTCAACGCGTCGATGCTGCCACCGTATTCGGTAGAAGCGGCAGCTGCGCGGCGCACTACCCCGGGACCAAAGTCCACGATATAGGCCTTGCCGTCCACCACAACGGCCGTGGACGGCCCCGCCCGATCCGGTGTCGGTATCGGCGTACCTGTTCCTAGCATCACCACTTGGGTCTTTGACCAAACCACAAATGGCGTTAGCAATAACCCAATCAAAAATAACAGGCGCATTCACTTCTCCCCCTATATTCCCAGCCGTAACAGCAGATAGCTGGCCCCTTGGGTGAAACAGACTGGTTGAAGCAGACCGTAAAGTCACGCACAGTGCAGAAAAAGGGGAGAAAACCACATGCCGCCCAAAGCGATTTTTTATTACTACGCCGTTGCCTACGTCCTCGTTTTTTCCGCCTATTACTTCGTCAGCTGAATCCAACGCGCTAGGCATCACCCTTTGCCTGAATGAGCGTGACCACCGGGCAGTTCACCAGGCAAGCCATCTATCGAAAGGTTCCGGTTATACCGGGACAACAAACCACCGAACCCAAAAGCAACAAAAGGTGAAGTGGAAAGCCAAGTGACTCCCCTATCCAAGCAATATCAGGCATGCTTAATAACGGTATGTGTGAGGCGAGTTTGGGAGGAAGCGCATGAATACGGTATCTGGCACTGAGGATAGGACTTGGGAAGATCGGCCCTGGGAGGGTCCGCTTGACAGTTTTGACGTTAGCCGCGCGGCGATGTTTTCAAAGGACATGTGGCGCCCTTACTTCAAACGCCTACGGGAAGAAGCCCCGGTTTACTTCCACAAAGATTCAGCCTTTGGTCCTTACTGGTCAGTGACGTCTTTCGATCACATCATGGCCGTAGACAAAAACAACCGGCAGCTCTCATCTGCCAGTGGTATCACCATTATCGATCCAGATACCAACCTGAACACCACCAGCTTCATCACCTCGGACCAGCCCAAGCACGGCCCTTTGCGCAAATCCGTTCAACCCGTGGTTGCGCCAAAGAACCTTCCGAACTTTGAATCCCTAATTCGCGCTCGCGTTTGCGAGATCCTTGACGATCTGCCCGTCGGCACGCCGTTCAATTGGGTGGACGCGGTATCCATCAACCTAACAACCCAAATGCTCGCCACCCTCTTCGATTTTCCCTTTGAAGAGCGGTCCAAATTAACCCTGTGGTCGGACGCGTTCACAGCCGGTGTGCCCCGCCGTGACGTGGAGGCTCGCAAGGCTCGAGAAGACACCATGCTGGAATGCCTGCGTCGTTTTCAGGAGCTCTGGCATCAGCGCAAAGCCAACCCTACCGGCGGCTTCGATCTTCTGACTCTCATGCAGCAAGACCCTACTACGGAAAATCTGGTAGAGCGGCCCATGGAGTATTTGGGTAACTTAAGTTTGCTGATCGTTGGCGGCAACGACACCACCCGTAATTCTATTACTGGTGGCGTGCTGGCCTTGAACCAAAACCCGGATCAATACGCCAAGCTACGAGCCGATCATTCTCTTGTGGATAGCATGGTGCCAGAGATCATCCGCTGGCAGACCCCGCTAACCCACATGCGACGCACGGCACTGGAAGACGTCGAACTGGGCGGCCAGACCATACGCAAAGGCGACAAAGTGGTGATGTGGTACATCAGCGGCAATCGGGACGAATCGGTAATCGAACGCGCTGATGATTTCATCATCGACCGCACCAACCCACGTCATCATGTGTCTTTTGGCTTTGGTATCCATCGCTGCATGGGCAACCGACTGGCGGAGATGCAGCTGCGCATCCTATGGGAAGAAATCCTGAAGCGTTTTGACAACGTGGAGGTTGTTGGCCCCGTGCAGCGGGTGCACTCCAATTTCGTGCGCGGTTATACCGATCTGCCCGTGGTCCTGCACCCGCGACACTAGACGCTGACCTTCCTTGCTCAACGGCAAAAACGTTTTTGGCGTCATAACCTTAGTGCTGCTCAGCGTGTCCCTTTGGACCATTGGCAGCACTGGGGCCGGCTATTCAGAAGACAAAGCCGACGCCGTGGCCACACACGCCCGCTGCCTAAACAATGTGAAACAGCAAAGTGAGCAACCCGCTCCACGAAGCGGCGTGTGGCCCTGTTGGCATTCCCAGCTAACCGTAAGCGAGTACCAAGAACCGTGGGGCCTCGTGAATGCCTTAGCCCCTTCCGGAGGCTATCAGGGCGGCCTCTATCTGTGCGCCTTGGCTGCCCTATTACTCTTAGGCCTGCGGCGCTAAATCAAAGGTAGCGCCATTCCAATCAAGCACGCCAGTGCGCCGGTCCAAACCAGTGACCGCAGATAGGCCACAGATGACAAATAAGCGAACAGATACAGTACCCGCAGCAGCAACCAAGCCTGGGCCAGCACGGTGACATCAGATTCTGTGAGGATGCTCAGCACCGCTAAGACAAGAAAAGCGGGCAGCGTTTCTAACAGATTGGCACTGGCTCGTTTGGCGCGCTGAGTGACCTTGGAAAACTCTGGCGTCTCATCACGAGGGCCAAGTAAAAACTCGGCGGACACATTACCGGCGGCCGCAGCTAGAATGCTGGGCAGTACGAGGTGAGCCAGCAGCAGCAACAAACTCAGCAAGATTAATTCGATCAATTGATTCCCCTTTTTATTCCCTTAATCCGAATCCGTAAAAGCCGCCGA
Source organism: Pseudomonadales bacterium (assembly GCA_029248675.1). Classification (GTDB taxonomy): domain Bacteria; phylum Pseudomonadota; class Gammaproteobacteria; order Pseudomonadales; family Azotimanducaceae; genus UBA4421. Next base: position 16,187 of record JAQWIX010000164.1, read on the forward strand.
ACCCCACTTGAGGGCCCACTGGGGCCAGATACAGGTCTCAGAAAGTAGTCCATGGGGCTTAGTCTGACAAGAAATACACTGCTAGCATGTGAGAACTACCTTTTGGAGACTGCCATGCTTTCCGCGACAGAATTTTTTCCAGTGACACCATTACTTCTTGTGGTTTTGTGGATCGAAGCCGTGGTCTACCTCAGCATTGGCACCTATGAAATCTTTGATGACTTCCTCGCCAAGCCCCCCAAGTGGGCCGAGACTACCAATGGGATAAATGCCTGGATCCGGTTGCAAGATGTGGTGGCAAGAAAAATGCACGCGGGACTGTGCTTCGTTCTTGGCTTTGTGGCCCTAAATGGCGCATTAGAAGGACACATCACTCGCTTCGAGCTCGAACTGATCTTCATCAGCTTCGCCGTCATAATGCCGGTCTTGTGGTCTACCCTGATGCCCGGCCGCTTGGGGATCACTATCATGTTATTGAAGCCAGAGTTCTGGCTCCAGTTGGTGATGTTCACATTCTTCAGCGACCTAATCCGTCCGGAGGTGCTGGCTCTGTGCGTGGCATTCAATCTGTGGGGCATTTTCGTCAACCTACGCTTGGTGCGGCGGCAGTTTTTCAAGCCCTATACCTATGGAGTTTTGCGCGACCACATAGTTGAGGCCGTAGGTGAAGAGCGAGCTAAAAAAATTGACCCACTGGCCGGGCACACGGTTCCGACAGACCAACAATCAAACCCGTCCTAGTGGGATTGTTGGTGAAGGCCAACGCCCAGTTAGAGCTCGATGGGGCTTCGTGCCCCTGACAGCACGACACCCCGTCGATCCAGCAAGCACTTGGCTCTAACTACTGATAAAACCCGGGCGCTAGCGTAAGTGTCTCGAACAGCTGAGCATCATGTTCGATCCAGAATGTAGCTCCTGAGTTGGCCACCAGGGCCTCGACTTTGTCCATGGAAGTCAGAGTTTGAGCGCTATCCACATTGAACACCGGCACCCTGCGCTGCGCGCGGCTTAGGCGGAAGTGATACAGATCACCGGAGAGCACCAAGGGACCGAAGTCCGCCAGTTCTAAATAGAGAACTTGATGGCCGGGCGTGTGGCCAGGAGCTGAAATAAGTTGCACCCGGCCATCACCGAAGACATCGAAGTCCCCGTCCAGCACTTGGGTAGGCCGATTCTTGATTTCGCTAAATAAGCTCGGATCAACCGCCGGCACGCTGCCGTCCCCGGCCATCAGCGCATCGTAATCCCCTCGCTGCACCAACCAAGTCGCATTTGTGAGGTCGTTGGCCGCCCCCACATGATCGTAGTGAATGTGCGAAAAGGCAGCATAGTCGATACTGGAAAGATCAAAGCCAAGGTCTAAGCCCAGCAGCTGATCTTTCACCGTTTGCTGAAGGCGCGCTCGAATCCCACTGTCCGGATCCGTTTGCCAGCCCGCGGGTTCCGCCATAGAAAAAGGTAAGCCGCCGTCCCAGAGCAAGCTGCCCTTGGGATGGTCGATAACGTAGCACGGCACTACCAGTCGACGAACAGGTGTCTCCACATCATCCACTCCGAAGGCAGCGATAGAGGGAAAGTCGATTTCCCCGCACTGAAAGACGTAGAGCTTTAGCTGGCTGGCTTCGCCAGTTGAACCCGCGCTAGCTTTGTCGGATGCATTGTCGGATGCGTTGTTGGATGTCTGGTCGGCGCTGCAGCCGGCCAAACCAATTAGGCCGATTAACATAAGACCAGCGAACAATCGATTTATTTTGATGCCCATAACCACCCCTCCACAGGCAATTTACATTGGGGAATCATGCCACAACTAGCGGCAGAGCAATTCCTAAACAGGCATCAATCAGGCAACCAAGGATGCCAGCACCCGCCGCTCGCCTTGAAAAGGCCGGCGGCCGTGCATAACGCGAAAGTTGTCTACTATGGCCACGTCTCCCCTCTGCCAAGCTAACTCAACGGTCAACTCTTCGGCGAGATCGATGGCCAGCGACATGGCATCGCCGTCGATGGCTGACCCGTCACCAAAACAGATGGCTTTCTGAGATTGATTTCGCGCGTCCTGCCAGCCGAAAAACGCAGCGATCAGTTGATTGAAGAACGCTCGACTGCCGTCCGCCAACTCTCGCACTGCGGGCAATACCGGTGTGGTCACGCTAAGAGAGCCATCGTCCTGCCACTGCCATTGATAGCCCAGCTGTCGCAACTTCGCCTCTGCCGCTGACGGCTCATCAGCGCTCAAGGTACTGCGCCAACTGCGACCCTGCCCCGAATCCAAGTCGTCCACAGGCGGCATGGTCTGGGAATAAGTCACGCCCTTGGTTTCGCAGTCACGTACAAATTCCGGGGCCGCTGCTGCCAACCGCGTCAGCAGTAGATCGGACCGACAGATAGGGGTCGCCCCACCCTGCCGGGCAGGCTGTTCACAGAAGAAGAACAGTCGAGACGGATAGATCGGGGTTTGGGCCATCTCATGATGCAGAAAAATGGACACATCCGGCGGCGCTTCGTTGGCGGTAAAAACCCGCTCAGTGCGATTACGCCGCACCGCATTGGACAGAGAATCCGCGTACGTAAAATTCGGCCAGCCGAAGGCCTGAATGACCCCATCGAAGTCCGTGTCCGTTGCCAGGCCAAAACCGCGCAACAGTACCGCACCGCTTTGGTTCAATTGCGACTCCACTTGGGCCTGATACTGAGAAACCCAAGACACTGCATCCCCCAAACCCAAGGGCTGTGAGGCCTGAAAAACCCGTGGAAAAGCGCTGGCAGCATCCATACCAGTTAGGCTGATTTGTTCTACTGCGGGCATCAGTCGTAGATTGCGTGAAAGGTGTTGAACGCGTCGGCACAAAAATCGCCAGGATCGTTAAATCGCCGATTCTTGTTCAGCGCGCTGATGGCCGCCACGTCATCGCCGCTGAGTTCAAAACCTGCCAAGGTCAAATTCTCCAGTAATCGCTCGGGCTTACTGGTTTTGGGAATGACCGCTGTGCCGCGCTGCAAACCCCACTTAAGCACCACTTGAGCGGCACTGACATTCAATCGCGCAGCAATTTCGGTCACAGTCGGCTCCGCTAACACCGACTCTTGCTCAGTGGCCATATCCAGTTCCAGATAAGAGGCGGCACCCAAGGGTGAGAAAGCGGTTACCGCGATATCGTAATCTCGGGCCGTTCGCAGCATGGCCCCTTGAGTCAAATACGGATGTGACTCCAACTGCAGCATGGCAGGCTTGATCCGTGCATAGCTCATTAAATCGTGCAGCAGACCGCTGTTGTAGTTACACACACCGATTTCCCGAGCCAAACCTTGGTCCACTAAATTCTCCATGCCGCCCCAGGTTTCGCTAAGGGCGACGTTGTCGCGCTCCATGCGCGGCGCGGCTGCACTGGGATCAAAAATCCACTCAGGTGGATAGCGGTCAGCAAAGTCCACGAATCGCAGGGCGATGGGAAAGTGCACCAAATAGAGGTCGAAATAATCAATGCCAAGATCGTCTAAGGATTTGCGGCAGGCCGCCGTTACATGCTCTTGGCGGTGAAAGGTATTCCATAGTTTGGAGGTGATCCAAAGCTCCTCCCGGGTGCATAACCCGTCGCCGATCGCCCGAGCAATGCCCGCACCAACTTCGGCTTCGTTGCCATAATCCGCGGCACTGTCTAAATGCCGGTAACCAACCTTGATGGCGTCGTAGACCGCTTGGGTCACGTCATTGGGATCGATCTTCCACAGTCCCAGTCCCACGGCGGGCATGCTGGCCTGACCAACGGCAATCGTCTGCATGTGTTTTTTGTCCTTTACTCGTTATTTTGGGTGTTAAGCAGCGCATCGAGACCATGTCGACTGATGAATTCTGGGATGCTAACGGGCATGCCACTGGCCAAGGATTCCTGAGCCGCACTGGCTACCACCATGGCCCACATACCCTGCATCGATGTTGCACAGTTCACGTCCTTACCGTCCAACCGATCCATCAAGGCGACGTGCTCGAAATAGGTTGAGCCGTGATGACCGCTTTGCTCGATTACCCGGGGATAGGCCAGATCCGTGGTTTTGGAAACACCGCCCTCCCCTCGCCGCAAGGTCAAGCTGGCACTGCCCGATCCCGAGCGGTGAATGTTATGCTCTTCGATAGCCTTCAAGCGACCACCATCGCCCACTACCACGAGTTCCTCATAAAAGTCCGGGCAGAACATATTTAACGTAAAACTGGCGCGTACCTGATTGTCATACTCGATACTGACAAAGGCATGGTCATCAATATCTGACGTCTGACCGTCACGCTCAAAGTCTAAAAAGTTAACCGCTTGACCGCCGGTGGCATGAACACGGTGGGGCCGGGCCTGAGCCAACAGGTTGATCAGATCAAAGT
>JAQWIX010000172.1 GCA_029248675.1 Pseudomonadales bacterium
TTGTCACATCGACTTGGGTAAATTAGCCACAAAGTATATGGAAGATGAAGAGGCAGCCAAGCTCAGCCCCGAGGACTTCGCCCGTCAGGAATGTGCCAAGGTTGTGGGCCAAGCCAAACAACCAATTGCTGAACCGCAAGATGTGGTGCTCTATGGTTTTGGGCGAATTGGCCGTCTACTTGCTCGGCTTTTGATCGAAAAGACCGGCAGTGGCAGTCAGCTGAGACTGCGTGCCATCGTTGTGCGCAAGGCCAGTGCCGAGGATTTAGTCAAGCGAGCCAGTTTGCTTCGACGCGATTCCGTGCATGGCAGTTTTCAGGGCACCATTCGGGTAGACGAAGACAACGAGTGCATTATCGCCAATGGCAACGTCATTCGGGTGATTTATGCCCCTAGTCCGGACCAAGTGGATTACGAGTCTTACGGCATTCATAACGCCCTGATCATTGATAACACCGGTGCTTGGCGTGACATGGCTGGTTTGTCAGAGCACTTGAAGTCAAAAGGCGCTGGTAAGGTTGTACTTACTGCGCCGGGCAAGGGTGAGGTCAAGAATATCGTGTCTGGGATTAATACCGCAGACATCGAGGATAGTGATCGGGTCATCGCTGCAGCGAGCTGTACCACTAATGCCATCGTTCCGGTCCTAAAAGCCATGAACGATCACTACGGCATCGAGTGCGGCCACGTGGAGACCGTTCACGCCTACACCAATGACCAGAACTTAATCGACAACTATCACAAGAAAAACAGACGCGGCCGCGGTGCGCCTCTGAATATGGTGATCACAGAGACCGGTGCGTCTTCCGCTGTGGTTAAGTTACTGCCGGAACTTGAGGGCAAGCTCACAGGTAACGCTATTCGGGTGCCTACGCCTAATGTATCTCTTGCGATTTTGAATTTGACCCTCGAGAAAGCCGGCAGCGAAGAGGAGGTAAGGGAGTTTTTGCGATCAGCAGCCTTGCACAGCAGTCTTCAGCGCCAGATCGACTTCACTACCTCGCCAGAGATTGTATCGTCGGACCTAGTTGGTAATAGGCACGCCTGTATCGTGGATGGCGAAGCCATCATCACCAAGGACAACCGGGTTGTTCTCTACGTGTGGTACGACAACGAGTTTGGTTATGCCTGTCAGGTGGTTCGTATCGCCCAGAAGCTCTCGGGGATTCGCTACCCGCTGATTCCCGAGGACGTTGTTAAGATGGGATTTTAACCATTGACGTCCACTCCGGTTAGGACACGTATCGCGCCATCGCCCACCGGCGACCCCCACGTTGGTACAGCCTACATGGCGCTGTTTAACTGGGTTTTTGCCCGTCATCATGGCGGGCAGTTCGTGCTGCGTATTGAAGATACCGATCAGGCACGTAGTACGGCAGAGTCCGAGCAGGCGATCTATGACGCCCTGAATTGGTTGGGTCTGGACTGGGACGAAGGCCCTAACGTCGGCGGCGACCATGGCCCCTATCGACAAAGCGAGCGCAAGAGCACCTATCAAACCCATGTCCAGCAACTGCTGGACGACGGCAATGCCTTTTACTGCTTCTGTACCAAGGAGCGTCTAGACGCGGTGCGTGCGGAACAGCAGGCGAGCAAGCAGACCACGCGCTATGACGGCCACTGCTGCCATCTAGAGGCAAACGAGGTCGCAAGGCGGCGAGCAGACGGCGAGGCCCATGTGGTGCGAATGAGGGTGCCTGAGGCCGGGGAGTGTACATTTACGGACCGGCTGCGCGGAGACATAACCATTCCCTTCAGCCAAATCGACATGCAGGTGCTGGTTAAAGCTGATGGCATGCCTACTTATCACTTGGCCGTGGTCGTGGACGATCACCTGATGGGTATCAGCCACATTTTGCGAGGCGAGGAGTGGCTGAACTCCGTACCCAAGCACAAGCTTCTGTACGAGTACTTCGGCTGGCCTATGCCGAAGCTGATTCATCTGCCTTTGTTGCGCAATCCTGACCAAAGCAAGTTATCCAAGCGCAAGAACCCTACCAGTGTGACCTACTACCGGGACATGGGTTATCTGCCTGAGGCGCTGACGAATTACCTCAGCATGATGGGCTGGTCCATGCCCAATGAGGCCGAGATATTCTCGCGTCAGGAAATGGTGGAGGCCTTCGACATTGACCGAATGACCACAGGCGGCCCGATTTTCGATCAAACCAAGCTGAGCTGGCTTAATGGCCAATACCTGCGCCGCCTTGACGCGTCCGAGTACGCCCAGCGGGTGCAGGATTGGATGCTCAATGCGGACAAGCTGGCGCAACTAGTGCCCTTAGTTCAGGAGCGGGCAGAGCGGCTGTCAGACCTGCTCCCGCTGGTGAATTATCTGATGGGGAACCTAGGCGAACTGACCGAAGAGGACTTCAGTCACAAGAGCCTTCAGCGGCCTGAGGTGCTGGCAATTTTGCACCACACTTTGTCGGCCTTTGATGACATGCGTCAGTGGCAAAGAGAGGATCTGTTTACCCTGTGTCAGCAGCTAGCCGGCGCCATGGAGCTTAAATTCCGGGATTTCTTGTTTCCGTTATTTATCGCCACCAGCGGTCGCGCGGTCTCCTTACCGTTGTTCGACTCGTGGATGTTTCTGGGTGCGGACCTGAGTCGGGCGAGATTGCGTGGGGCACTTGATGCCTTGGGTGCCTCCAATAAAGAGCGTAAGCGACTGGATAAAGCCTATCAGGCCTTGTTGCCATTAAGCTCAGGCCACTAAGTAGAGAGAAAAGCAGCTCTGAGGCGTTTCCTCCAAGATCCCAGGGGTGGGTTTCGCGGCAGACTGGTCATCGTTAATTGACAGGGTGCCAGCAGCTACCTAATATGCGCGCTTCGTTGGGGCCATAGCTCAGTTGGTAGAGCGCTTGAATGGCATTCAAGAGGTCGGGAGTTCGACTCTCCCTGGCTCCACCACCTCCTCGAAGTCCTACCAAGTCCTAGACACCGGCTAATCTCTCCACAAAAACTCGCCTTCGGCATTACCCAGTTGAGCAATAGTGGTCGCAGTTCTATATTCGAAGAACTATGACTGTTCGACCTATGCTTGTGTTGATTTTGATGGCGCTGATCAGCGGATGTGCCGCTGTGGACGTGACACAGCAAGCGCGCTACGCACCTCAGTTACTTGATGGCACTGCTGTCTTTGGTCATCCGGTAGCTCCGGCCCCAGAGCAAGACCCGTTGTTTGTGAGCCTGAAAATGCGAGAGTTCGTCGCTCAAGACGTGGGCGGCGCTTCGTTCCCTCATGTACGTTTTCGCCGGCTGATGCATAAATTGGAGCAGCAAGGTTTCTTTGCGAATCCATACGATCAATCCGCCACGTTTTCTGCGGCTCAGACCTTCGACCAAAAAAAAGGTAATTGCATAGCCTATACGAACCTTTTTATTGCTCTGGCGCGAGAAGCAAACCTCAACGCCCGCTATCAAAAAGTCCACGTTCCCCCAGAGTGGGAGCTTAGTTCTGGCCTGCTGCTCCGGGTCAATCACATCAATGTGCATGTGAGTGGGGTTCGACTGCCTAGCGCAGGAAGCGATGAGCTCAGCGTGGACTTTAATTCGGTTCGTCCGGCCCAAGACTCGCGAAAGGAAATTATCAGCGATGCTCACGCGGCATCGATGTTCTATGCGAATTTGAGTATCGAACACATGCGCGAAGCCGATTACGAGCAGGCTTTCGCTTACTTAAAGCGGGCGGCGCTGACCGCTAAAGACAATCCAGATGTGTGGACAAATCTCGGTGCGCTTTACTCAATCTTGGATCATGACGCTTATGCGGAACAAGCCTATCGAGTTGCCCGAGGCATCGATAGCCAAGACCAGGCTGCCATTTCTGGCTTGGCGAAAGTGCTTCTTAGACAGGGGCGGGTAGAGGAGGCGGAGGCATTTGCAGCGATGGTGCTTCGCTATCAACGGGCTAATCCCTATTACCACTATGCACGAGCAGAACAGGCGTTTAACCAAGGAGCCTTTGATCAGGCCCTAGAGGCCATCAATCAGGCCATTAAACTTAAGCGCCGTAATCCCCAGTTTTATGCTCTTCGGGCCGCAACAGCCCAGCAATTGGGGAACCAACGTCTGTTTGCCAAGAGCCTGCGTTTGCAGCACCGGTTTAGCAAAAAAGAGTCTTAGAGCCTGATTTTAATTAGATCCTAATGTGACTTGCCGGGTCCAAGGGCCACAAATAGGCGCCCATCCAACCAACATCTCTTTCGCTGACAGAAAAGTGCGAATAAGTTCAAATTTCATTTGCAAATGAGAATCAATCTCATTAATGTTCGCGCCTCAACAAGGAGAACCAAATGAAAAAACGGATGTTAGGCATGGCATCTTGCTTGGCGGTGAGTGCAGCGGCCGCAATCGCAGACGATGCGGGGAATCGATCCTATGGGCAAATGGATGAAGTCTTAGTTCTTGGCGAAGTGTTGTTTCAAGATCAAATTACTTCCCTCAAAACACCGACTCCAATCATTAATGTGCCCCAGAGCGTCTTTGTAATCGGCAGTGAAGAGATTCAACGACGCGGGTTTTCGAGTATTGGCGATATTGTGAATCATGTACCGGGTCTGAATACGTCTCAGGGCGAAGGGCACCGGGATTCCGTGGTTTTTCGAGGCGTCCGTTCAACGGCAGACTTTTTCATTGATGGCGTTCGAGACGACGTCCAATATTACCGCCCTCTCTACAATTTGGAGCAGGTAGAAGTTCTACAGGGACCAAATGCGCTGCTGTTTGGCCGTGGTGGAACGGGTGGGGTCCTCAACAGAGTGACTAAAAAGGGTCTGTTGGGCGAGAACTTCACCGACGTTGCTATTGCCGCGGACACCTTTGGCGGGGTGTCTTTTCAGGTTGATCGAAATATGGACACTGGCTCCGATTCGGCTGTAAGGATTAACGCCTACTATGAAAGCCTAGAAAACCACCGAGACTTCTTCGATGGTGATCAGCTTGGGGTGAATCCGACCGCCAAGATCAGGTTTTCCGACGCAACCACCTTAGATCTTTACTACGAATACATTGACCACCAGCGATTTATCGATCGTGGCATTCCTACCGGCACCAATGGGTTCCCTATTAGAGCCCTGAAAGATACGGTCTTTGGAGACCCGGAACTTAACACCACTGAATTGGAGGCCCATGTTCTCAAAGCAATGGTGCAACATCGTTTTTCAGAGACGATGAAAGCCAACTTTAGCGTCTTTTACGGGGACTACGATAAGCTCTATCAAAACTTCTACGCGGCCAAATACGACCAAGCCGCAACGCCGAATCAGGTAACTCTCGAT
>JAQWIX010000186.1 GCA_029248675.1 Pseudomonadales bacterium
TGGAGCTGGAGACCGAAGACGTGGTTTTGCACCAGCATCCCATAGGCGGAGGTTTTGGTCGTCGGTCCCAGAGCGATGTCCAGATCCAAGCGGCCCGAATCGCCAGAGAGGCAGGGGTGCCTGTAAAGCTCATTCTGTCACGGGCAGAAGATATGCAGCACGATTTCTATCGTCCCGGCGTCGCCTCAAATTTCCGAGTGGCGCTGGACGGCGCAGGCCAAATTCTCGCTTGGGACAACGTGTATCACGAAAAGAAAGAGCCAGTTGAAGCGCCAGTGATCCCCTACGAAGTAGCGGCTCAGCACATTCACTACACTGACAGCCCCACCCATGTCCCCTTTGGCGCATGGCGTAGTGTGGACCACTCTCAGCATGGCTTCTTTACGGAAGCCTTCTTTGACGAAGTAGCAGAAGCAGCCGGAAAAGATCCGTACCTGTTGCGTCGTGAGCTGTTAGCCAACAAGCCTCGGCACCGAAAGCTGTTGGACCTGGCCGCTGAAAAAGCCGGTTGGGATCAACCTCTGGCGGAAGGCCGCGGCCGCGGCATCTCGTTGCAAGAGTCCTTTGGGTCTTTGGTGGCCCAAGTGGTGGAGGTCACCGTGGACGGCGGCGAAGTCGCCGTTGATCGGGTGGTGGTGGCTGTGGATCCGGGCTTTGCCGTATCCCCAGACGGACTGACAGCCCAGATGGAGTCTGGTGTGATCTTTGGTTTAAGCGCAGCCCTTTACGGAGAGATCAACATCGAAGAGGGCCGGGTAGTGCAAAGCGCCTACAAGGACTATCCGGTGGTTCGTATGGTGGATGCGCCAGTGGTCGAAACTCACATCGTGAACAGCGGTGAGTCATGGGGCGGTGCTGGCGAACCCGGCACTCCCGGTGTGGCTCCGGCCCTGGCGAATGCGGTGTTCCAAGCCACGGGCACCCGGATCCGTCAGTTGCCAGTGTCCAAGTACGACCTCAACTACTCGGTGAGTGAACCCGAAGAGTTGATCTAGCAGGGAGTAATCTCGCTCGCAAAAAAGCCAGGTGATTCCTGGCTTTTTTGTTTTGGGGCAAGCTTTTTGACGCCTCTTGCCCAGTCCTTTGCTTAGCCGCTGATCACCTCAAAAGTAACGCCTGCGCTTTGGGGCAAACGCTTGAGCAGGGCGTCGCCCATGGCAGAGGCGGGTGTCCAAAACCCGCCTTTCACGGGTAGGTCATCCTGAGCCAAGGCCAGAGCGCTTTCGGCGATCATTTTAGACGTAGAGCCGTAGCCCGGATCTTTGTCGCCTTTAACCCGCACTCGCATGTTCTTACTGCTGTCGCTGGGGTGCAGGCCCAGCAGTTCAATGTCGTAGTAGCCGTTGTTAATGGCTTCTTCGGTTGGGCCTTCACCGGGTTTGGGCAGAAACTTCTGCAGCAGCGGCCGGGTAAGTGACATGGCGGCCAAGCCCGCAAAGACCCCGCTGCCTAGCCCGACTCCTGCTGCGCCGACAAAGCCGCCAGCACCCTTTCCGGTCAGGGTGCCTTCGTTGTACTGAAAATCGCTGCCGTACATGCCATCCAACAGTTCTGCGCTGCGGCGTACGACCCGGGTGTTAACCCCGGCCATAATGAAAGGCCCAATCCAAGAGTCAAAGTCTTCATCGAAGTAGGCGCTCATACGATCGGGTCCGTCTAGGCCGCGCATGGTGTTGTTGAGTACGTAGGGGTCGGCCAAGCTTTTCATGATGGTCTTGTCTTCTTTCGCCTGTTCCATCATGGCCATCATGCTGTCGATGGTGCCGCCACTGAAACCACCGCTAAAAGCTCGGGGCCGGTATTTGATCTGTCGTGCAGGGACACCGTGCTTGTCCAGCATCTGCTTTTGTAAGAAATAAGCCCCTAAATCCGAAGGAATGCTGTCGAAGCCACAGGTATGCACGATCCGCGCGCCACTGGCTACAGCGGCATCCTGATGGGCGGTAATCATGTCCCGCATCCAGTGTACTTCGCCGGTCAGGTCGCAATAGTGGGTGCCGTGGGCGGCGCAGGCTTCCACCAAGGAAGAGCCGTACCGAGCATAGGGGCCGACAGTGGTCAGGATGACCCGACCCTGATGCACGAGGGCGTTAATGGATTCGCTGTCGTTGCTATCTGCCTGAATAATCGGAATATCGCGATCACCGAGGACCTGTCGCACTTTCTCGACGTTTCGGCCGGCTACCGCCCATTTGAGGTTGCTGGCCCCCTGCTGTTGAGCCATGTAGTCCACTACGAGTTTGCCGGTGAAGCCGCTGGCTCCCCATACAATGATGTCGTATTCCCGTTCCATAACGCTTCCTCCAGAGTTAGTTCGGCAACTGTGCCACCGGCTTTGTGGGCATTGGGTGAAACTTAGGTTTGGACAAAGTTTGGCGCAGGGCCCTGTTTTTTCTCGATACGCCCTCAGTCTTAAGGCTCGCGCTTTGAGGTCCAAGTCTCGGGTTAAAGATTATCCCTTTGCAAAATAAATCAGGCAGCCGAGGGTGTCGCGGTGGGGAACAGCCACTGATTCGCCGCCTAAAACACTGTCGATGGCCGCTGCGGCGAAGTGATTTGAGGCGCTGGCCTTTTGTCGCTCGTAAACTTGCCGGTCGTTGATGGGGCCTCGGTAGGCGATCTCCCAGGTTGTCGGGTCAATCACCAAAACTTCCGCGGTGCGGATCAGATTTAATGACTTTCCGACGGATTGGGTTTTGTCGTGCAAGATCGGCCAGTCGATACCATAGGTTTCCGCCTCTTCTAAGATCGTACTTGCCTGATCTTGCAGATTGGCGTTGAGCATCATGAAGTGCACTTTGCGGCTTCGATATTGATCCCGCAGTGACCGGTAGTCGGTTACGGCGTTGCGCACAATGGGGCAGCCATTGCCCTGAATCATAATGACAACGGCGGCCTTTTTTGAGTGCTCGTACAGGGTGTGAGGTTGGCCGTACTGATCAAAGAGTTCGAAGTTTTTTACAGGCTCCGCCCACCCTAGGATCGGCAGGAAGCTAAGCAAAATGACAATAAAACGAACCATGGTGTTCTCAGGGTAATTCGACAGTGGGCGGATAATACGTATCCGGACAAATACGTTAAAGGGCAGGGCGACCTAGCGCTGAGAGGCAGAATGTGAAACCGCTGCCATTTATCCGCCTTAACCCGCTATTATCGGCGCCAAAGAAAAGCAGCCTAACGGCTACCTAGAAGGTTAAAGGGAGGGACTTCATGGAGCGGATCGAAGGAATTGACACAGTAGCCGTAACGGCGTGGTTGGCCGAGCGTATCGACGGGTTGGCCACACCGCTGGATTTTGAACTGCTGGCAGGCGGCCATTCGAATCTGACCTACCGGGTTACGGATCAAAACGGCGCTGCCTACGTCCTGCGCAGGCCTCCCCTGGGTCATGTTCTGCAAAGTGCCCACGACATGGGACGGGAGCATAAGATCGTAGAGGCCCTGCAGGGGTCCACGGTGCCGGTGGCCACCACTGTGGGCATGTGCAGCGATGTCAGCGTGAACGACGCACCCTTCTATGTCATGAATTACGTGGCTGGCCCGGTGCTGCACGATCACGATGCCGCCGCGGCGCTCAGTGCAGAAAATCGCGCGGATCTGGGGCTGCATGTGATTGAAGTGCTCGGAGCGCTTCACAGCATTAATCCCGATGACGTGGGCCTTGGTGATCTTGGGCGCAAAGAAGCTTACTTGCAGCGTCAAATGAAGCGCTGGGTTACCCAATGGGAGGCCACAAAAACCCACGAAGTGCCGGCCATGGATGAAAGCACCCGGCTTTTGGCAGAACGCATGCCAGAGCAGATCGGCTCTGCCATCGTCCACGGTGACTATCGTTTGGGGAATATGATCACCAACGATGGTCGGGTCAGTGCGGTACTGGATTGGGAGTTGTGCACCTTGGGTGATCCTCTGGCCGATGTTGGTTATCTGCTAAATTCCTGGGTGTCCCCGGGTGAGCGGGAGGAAGACCTAACGCCGACCTCGGCAGGCGGGTTCTGCAGTCGCGACACATTGTCTGAACGCTACGCTGTCAGCACGGGCCGGGACCTGAGCGACATTAATTACTATCGCGCGTTCTCTCACTGGCGTTTGGCCGCCATCAATCAGGGGGTCTACAAGCGTTACCTTGTGGGTGCTATGGGAGAGGGCCACGATGTTGATCTTGATGCGCAAAAACAGGGCGTGACTACCTTGTCTGAAGCAGCGTTGGAGCTGCTGGTCTAGGTTGCTTAGGATTGGGGGTGATGTCTGGGTGGCCAGCAGGTCACTGGATAAACGCCCAGACATGAGCGCCTGTAAAAAGAAAGCAAGTACCGCAGAAGCTTACTGAGTAAGGGTACTTGCCGCCGGCAGGGCTAAAGCGAATAAAAAAGGCGTGTCAGATAAATTACATCTGAAAACAACTGATCTTCTTTGGGGGGAAGGACGTTGTAAGGAGTTACAGTTAAGTTGTTCGCACGCCTGAAACTGGTCTGATGGCGTGAATGTACAGTACAAAACTTAGAAATCAAACAAATATCTCTAATTTTTGGAAAATATTTACAGGTTTTGTACAGATTTGCGTTTAGTGGGTCAAACCGCCGGACTCTGCCGTAGTTTGGTGGGGCGATGGGGGTTGTTCGACCCCGGCAGCAACGCTCTGAAGCGCCGATTCTAAGTAGGCTCGGGCGTAGGCTGCATCACTGCAGGCATCGCCTAGGGCCGTATTAGTCTGTCCGCCCGTAGGCTCTTCCTCGGCGCAGCTTTGCAGATAGGCTGAGAGTGCGTTGACCTGATGAATGGCGTCCACCAAATGCTGGGTTGGCCGATTGGGGTCGTCATCGCCCACAGACAGGGCGATCAATTCTTCGTCGCTAAAGCGTCTTTGAGTATAACCCGTTGTTTTTAAATGGCGTTTTGACTCTTCAAGGCAAGTAAACTCCACTTCTCGCCAGTCCAAGGGCCATTTCAAAATGGGCACATCTTGGGCTTGGCAGCGGCTGAGTTCTGCGGCGGTAGCAAACTGATAGGCGCTGATGATTTTGCACTGAGGCATGGCCTGCTGTGCTTTTTGTATCTCAGCCAGGCTCAACACAGGTACCTGTAAGATCAAGACATCTGGCGCTTCCTGCTGGTGGGTTGGGTCCAATAGGGCGCCCAAGTTTGCCCAGCGAGCAACGATATCCAGTCGATCCGAGG